>NZ_JABEMA010000079.1 GCF_013004605.1 Pseudokineococcus marinus | reverse complement strand
CGCCCAGGTCGCGGTCTCCCGCGACCTGGGCGCACAGCTCTCGGCCCCTCGGTGGCGCCGCCGAGGGTCAGCGGGCGACGAAGACCGCCGCCGTCCGCGCGGGCACCGTCAGCGTCCCGCCGTCGGCCGTCGCGCCCCGGACGACGTCGTCCGCGCCGCCCGCGAGCACCGGGTGCAGCTCCCAGCCGCCGCCGACGACGGGGACCTCCTGCGTGACCGCCCCCGGCGTCGCGTTGAGGACGACGACGAGCCCGGCGAGGTCGGGGTCGACGTCCTCGCCGACGGTGTCGTCGACGAGCACCGTCACGACGCCCGGCGTCTGCTCCGGCCCGCTGCCGGGGAAGGACAGCTTCTGCTGCACCCGCTCGGCCGTGCCGAGCGAGAACAGCGGGGTGCTGCTGCGGACCCGCAGCAGCTGGTCGGCCTGGGCGCGGGCCGCGGCGATGTCCGCGGGCGTCGGCCGCAGCGCCGGGTCCGCGAGCAGCGGCCGCATGTACGGCCACTTGTCCTCGTTGTCGGGCGCCGGCGGCAGACCGCGGGCGAAGCCGTTGGTCGTGCCGGTGTGGTCGAGGACGTTGAACCAGTCGCCGGAGTCGTAGCTGTTGCGGTCCAGCGACTTGCTCCGCAGCTGCTCGCCGCCGGCGTGCCAGAACGAGACCCCCTGGCCGTACGCCGTCGTCGCGAGGGCGAGGGTCTGCATCCGCACCCGGTCGGCCATGGGCGTCGCCTGCGGCAGCTTGAGCGCCAGGGCGTCGTAGAGGGTCTCGTTGTCGTGCGCCTCGACGTAGGTGACCGCCTCCTGCGGGTCGGCCGTGTACCCGGTCGGCGATCCGCCGTAGTCGACGTCGGCGCCCGTGACCTCGGCGCCCGTGCGGTCGGTGAAGCGGTAGTCGCGGAGGTTGCCGGTCATGCCGACGCGGATCTGGTCCTGGGCCAGCAGGAGCCGCTCGCGCTGCTGCTCGGCGGTGCCGTTGGCCGCGGCGCCGTTGGGGTCGGTGAGCAGCCCGCTCGCGAAGCCCTGCACGCGCGGGTCCTCGTCGAAGGGTCCGCCGCCGCGGACGGCGTCGCGGAGCCGGTCGTTGAAGGTGCCGATGCCGGTGCCGGCCATGTTGGCCTGGGTGGCCTGCTCGAAGCGGGCGTCGCCGGCCACCTCGCCGAAGTCCCAGCCCTCGCCGTAGAGGTAGACCGAGGAGCCGTCGACGCCGTCCCGCTCGAGGGTCAGCGCGTCCAGCGCGGCGCGCACGTCGAGGATGTTCGCCTTCGGGTGGTGCCCCATGAGGTCGAAGCGGATGCCGTCGAGGCGGTAGGTGCGCACGAGCGTCACGAGCGAGTCGACGACGAGCTTGCCCATCATCGTGTGCTCGGTCGCCGTGTTCGGGCAGCACGTCGAGGTCTCGACGGCACCGGACGTCGGGTCGAGGCGGTGGTAGTAGCCCGGCACGATGCGGTCGAGGTCGTTCTCCCCGCCCTGGCCGGCGCTCGAGGTGTGGTTGTAGACGACGTCCTGGACGACGCCGAGGCCCGTCCCGTGTAGCGCCGCGACCATCTCGCGGAACTCGAGGATGCGCGTCGCGCCCTCCGGGTCGGTCGAGTACGAGCCCTCGGGCACCGTGTAGTGCAGGGGGTCGTAGCCCCAGTTGAAGCCGTCCTCGCCGGCGACCTCGAGCACGCACTCCTGCTGCTCGGGGCTGTCCGGCGGCAGCGTGGCGAGGTCGCAGGTCGGCTCGCGGCGCAGCGAGGCGTCCTCCTCGACCGTCGCGATGTCGTTGACGGGCAGCAGGTGGACGGCCCGCATCCCCGCGTCGGCGAGGCCGCGCAGGTGCGCCATGCCGTCGCTGCCGGTGTCGGTGAAGGCCTTGTAGGTGCCCCGGTGCTCGGCCGGGACGGTCTCGTCGGTGATGGAGAAGTCGCGGACGTGCAGCTCCCACACCGAGAGCTCCTCCGGCCGGACCGGCCGCGGCGCGGCGACGTCGTCCCACCCCTCCGGCGTGACCTCGGGGGCGTCGAGGTCCACGAGGAGGCTGCGCTCGCTGTTCGTCGACAGGCCGACGCTGTAGGGGTCGGTCACGAGGTTCCGCTCGACCCGCCCGGTCTCCGGCACGAAGACCTCCACCTCGTAGAGGTAGTAGCGGCCCTCCCAGGCGGCGTCGCCGCGGGCGCGCCACACGCCGTCGCGGTCGGCGACCATCCGGGTCGTGGCGATCGGCTCGCCGCCGGAGCCGTCCGCGTAGACGTGCAGGCTCACGGACCGCGCCGTCGGCGCCCACAGCGCCAGGTGCGGGCGGTGCGCGCGCCCCCGGTCGCCTCCTCGGGCCGGCCCCCAGGTGAGCCCCAGCTCGCGGTCGGCCGCACCGGCGTAGACGTCGTCGAGCACGCCGGGCACCTGGACGCCGGTGGACGCGAGGACGCGGCCGTCGGCGTCGAGCGCCGCCACGAGCAGCTGGCCGCGCAGGAGGTCGGCGACCCGCGGGCGGCTCGAGCGCGGCAGCTCGAGCGGGTCGAGCTGCGCCAGGTGCGGCGACGCCGCGGCCAGGTCGGCCGGCAGCGCGTCACCGGTGCGGCGCAGCAGGTGCGACGACGTCGCGCCGGTCACGGCGCCGTCCTCGACCGCGAGGCCGCCGTCGCGGGCGCCGTAGAGCCGGAACGACGCCGCGCCCTCGACCGCCGCGGTGTCCCAGGCCACCACCCCGCGCGAGAGCCAGTGGGCGGCCTGCTGCCCCCCGACCGCGTCGGGCAGGTCGTCGGTGAGCAGGTGCGTGGCGTGGTCGTAGGTGAAGGTCACCGCTCCCCCGGGCGCCTGGAGGCCGATGTTCGCGCCGCCCGCGGCGCCGCCGGCGCCGTAGTTCTCCGTCCACGAGCCGCCGACCGCCACCTTCGTCTCGTAGGCGCCGGCGGGCACGTCGAAGGTCGCGCGGTAGACGCCCGGCTGCCCGTCGACGGGCAGCAGCGCCGTCGCCGCGCAGTCGGGCTGCCAGTCGCCCGGGCAGCCCAGCTCGTCCTGGAGCGAGCCGACGAGCGTGACGAGGGAGGGCGCCGGCGTGTGGTCGGCGAGGGCCGGCGCGGCGGAGGGCACCAGCAGGGCGGCCGCCAGCGAGGCGGCGGACCCGACGGCGAGCGCCGCGGGCCGGCGACGGCCGCGGCCTGTGCGGGCTGCGGGGCCGGTGCGGGCTGCGGGGCGGGACGGGGACGGACGGGGCACGCGGACCTCCGGGCACGACGGTGTGCGGGGCCGGCCGGGCGGGACGCACCGGGGGCAGCCGGACAGTACGGACGGCGCCGACCGCACGTCAACGCTTTGCGGTAACTTGCAGCGCCATGACGACGTCGACGACGGGCGGGACGACGGCGGGGAGCACGGGGCGGGCGCGGCTCGAGGACGTCGCGGCCCGGGTCGGCGTGAGCGTGGCGACGGCGTCGCGCGTCGCCAACGGCCGCCCCGGCGTGGCGGCCGACGTCCGGCAGGCCGTCATGACGGCGATGGACGACCTCGGCTACGCGCGCCCGGAGCGCCCCGGCGCCGCGCGGGGGCAGGTCGGCGTCGTCATCCCCGACCTCGTCAACCCGATCTTCCCGGCCATGGCGCAGGCCGTGAGCACCCTCCTGGCGCGCGAGCGCTACGTGCCCGCGCTGTGCCCGCTGCCCGGCGGCGGCATCACCGAGGACGAGCACGTGCAGATGCTGCTCGACCACCAGGTCCGCGGCGTCGTCTTCGTCTGCGCCGCGCACGCCGACCTCGAGGCCGACCAGGAGCGGTACGCGCGGCTGCGGGCGCGCGGGCTCCCGCACGTCTTCGTCAACGGCACCCGGCGCCCGCTCACGGCGCCGAGCGTCGCCGTGGACGACGCCGGGGCGGTCGCCGCCGCGGTGCGCCACCTCGTCGAGCTCGGCCACGAGCGGGTCGGCCTCGTCGTCGGGCCGGACCGCTTCGTGCCGAACCGGCTGAAGGCCGAGGGCTTCCGGCGGGCGCTCGCGGAGCACCTCGGCACGGCGCCGGCCGACGCCGACCGCCGGGTCGCCGTCGGGATGCACACCGTCGAGGGCGGGCGGGCCGCGGCGGGCGATCTCGTCGACGCCGGCTGCACCGGCCTCGTGTGCGTCTCCGACGTCATGGCGCTGGGCGCCGTCCGGGCCGTCCGGTCGCGCGGGCTGCGGGTCCCGGACGACGTGTCGGTCACGGGCTTCGACGACTCCCCGCTCATGGCGCACACCGACCCGCCGCTGACCACGCTGCGCCAGCCCGTCGCCGAGATGGCCGAGGCCGCCGTGGACGCCCTCATGGCGCAGCTCACCGGCCGGCGGGCCCCGCTGCAGGAGGTCCTCTTCACCGCCGAGCTCGTCCTGCGCGGGTCGACGGCCCGGGCGCCGCAGCCCTCGCGGCCCTGAGGGCGGGCGGTCAGGCGGGCGGGTCGGACGGGCGGACAGGGCCCAGCAGCCCCTGGTGGTCGAGCACCCGCCAGAGCCACTCGGCGACCTCGCCCGCGGGCGCGTCCGGGGCCTGCTCGACCCAGGCCGTGACGACGCCGAGGGCCAGGCCCGAGATGGCCGCGGCGGTCACGGGCAGCGGGACGCCGGGGACCTCCTCGGCGCCGCCGACCAGCGCGTCGCCGACGATGGCCTCGACGCGGCGGCGCACCCGGCCCGCCGCCAGCGCGGAGCCGTGCTCGCCCAGGACCCGGCGGTAGAGGTCGGCGTTCTCCTCGACGTGGGTGAGGTAGGCCAGCAGCGCCCCGCGCGCGCGGGCGAGGTCGCCCGGGGAGGACCAGGCCACCGGCTCGTCCGCCGCGGCGCCCGACCGGGCGCCGATCTGCTCGCCGGCGGCGGCGGTGGCGGCGTCGAGGGCGTCGGCGAGCAGCGTGTCCTTGTCGCCGTAGTGCTGGTAGTAGGTGCTGCGGTTGACGCCGGCGCGCTCGGCGACGTCGGCGACGGTGATCTCGTCCAGCGGCCGCTCGCGGGCGAGGGCCAGCAGGGCCTCCTGCAGGCCCTGCCGGGTGCGGGCGACGCGCGGGTCCATGCCCGGAGTGTCGCACCCGGGCGACCCCGTCCACGACACGTGTTGTCTACCCGACAGGTGTCGCCTACCGTCGTGCCCGCTCGACGACGAGCGCCCCAGACCCTGCGCTCGGAAGGCACCACCGTGGCCCACCTGCTCCACCGGCTCGGCACCTCGGCGGCACGCCTGCGCTGGCGCGTCGTCGTCGCCTGGTTCGCGGTGCTGGCGCTGGGCGTCGGCGCCTTCCTCGCCTTCGGCGGCACCCTCGTCTCGACCTTCTCCATCCCCGGCACGGAGACCGACCGCGTCGCCGCCCAGCTCGCCGAGGAGGTGCCGGGCGCCAGCGGGGCCACGGGCACCGTCGTGCTCCGCACCGAGGACGGGCAGCCGTTCACGGCCGAGCAGGAGGCGGCCGTCGCCACGGCGCTCGACGACGTCGCCGGCCTCGACGGCGTCGCCAGCACCGTGGACCCCTTCGCCACGCAGGACCAGATCGAGCAGCAGCGCCAGCAGCTGGCCGACGGCGCCGACCAGCTCGAGGCGGGGCGCGCCGAGCTGGAGTCCGGGCAGGAGCAGCTCGACGCCGCCGCCGCGCAGCTGCAGGCCGCGGGCGTGCCGCTCAGCGCCGCCCCCGACCTCGAGGCGCAGCAGTCGCAGCTCGACGCGGGCCGCGCCGAGCTGGAGGCCCAGGCCCAGCAGCTCGAGCTGGGCCAGGAGCTGGCCGACCTGTCCTCGGGCATCCGCACCGTCTCGCAGGACGGCACCACGGCCCTGGCGGTCGTGCAGTTCACGCAGGACCAGTTCTCCCTGCCCGAGGCGGTCCGGACGGGCGTCGTCGACCGCCTCGAGCAGGCCGACCTGCCCGGCGTGCAGGTCGACTTCTCCTCGGAGATCGCCAACTCGACGGACGGCATCCTCGGGCCGGGCGAGGTCATCGGCGTCGTCGTCGCGGGCGTCGTCCTGCTCGTCATGCTCCGCGGGCTGCTGCCGGCCGCGCTGCCGATCGTCACCTCGCTCACGGGCGTCGGGATCGGCGTCACCGCCTCGCTCGCCTTCTCCGACGTCGTGCAGATGGCCTCGGTGACGCCCGCGCTCGGCGTCATGCTCGGCCTCGCCGTCGGCATCGACTACTCGCTCTTCATCATCAACCGGCACCGCCGGCAGCTGCGCGACGGCGTGGGCGTGCGCGAGTCGATCGGCCTCGCCAACGGCACGGCCGGCAGCGCCGTCGTCTTCGCCGGCTCCACCGTGCTGCTGGCGCTCCTGGGCCTCAACGTCACCGGCATCGGCTTCCTCGGCACGATGGGCACCGTCGGGGCGGTCTGCGTCCTCGTCGCCGTCCTCATGGCGGTGACCTTCACGCCGGCGGTCCTCGGGCTCCTCGGCGACCGGGTCCTCGGCCGCGGCGGGCACCGCCACCAGGCCGCCCACGTCGACACGGCCCGCCCGATGAGCACGACGAAGGCCGTCCTCGGCGTCGTCCTGCCCGTCGTCGCGCTGCTCGTCGTGGCCGTGCCGGCGCTGTCCATCCGCCTCGGGCTGCCGAGCGGTGCGCAGGAGGCCGAGGACACCACCGCGTACCAGGCCTACACCGCGGCCGCCGAGGCCTTCGGGCCCGGGCAGAACGGCCCGCTCGTCGTGACGGCGGACCTGCCGGAGCCGGTGGCCGAGGACGAGGAGCTGGCTACCCAGGTGGAGGTGGCCCAGCAGGTGGCCGCCCTCGACGACGTCGTGGCCGTCGCCCCCGCGGGCGTCTCCGCGGACCGCTCCTTCTTCGCCTTCCAGGTGGTGCCGCAGGACGGCCCGTCCAGCGCCTCCACCGAGCAGCTGGTCCAGGACCTGCGCGCCCTCCAGCCGACCGTCGACACGCTGCCCGCGGGCGCGGACGGCGAGGTCCAGGTCGGCGTCGCGGGCGCCGCGAGCGGCAACATCGACATCTCCGACCGGCTGGCCGAGGTGCTGCCGCTGTACCTGGCGCTCGTCATCGGCCTGTCGCTGGTGATCCTCGTCGTCGTCTTCCGGTCGCTGCTCGTGCCGGTGCTCGCCACGGCCGGCTTCGCGCTCTCGCTCTTCGCCGCCCTCGGCGCCGTGACGGCCGTCTACCAGTGGGGCTGGCTGGCCGACGTCTTCGGCGTCACGACGCCGGGCCCGGTGCTGAACTTCGCGCCGCTCCTGCTCGTCGGCATCCTCTTCGGGCTCGCGATGGACTACCAGCTCTTCGTCGTCTCGGGCATGCGCGAGGCCTACGTCCACGGCGAGCCGGCACGGCGCGCCGTCATGGTGGGCCTCCGCAGCGGGCGCCCGGTGGTCGTCGCGGCCGCGATCATCATGGTCTCGGTCTTCGGCGGCTTCGTGTTCTCCCACCTCGCAGCGGTGAAGCCCATCGGCTTCGGCCTGGCCACGGGCGTGCTCTTCGACGCCTTCGTCGTCCGGCTCGTGCTCGTGCCCGCCGTCATGCACCTCGTCGGCCGCGGCGCGTGGTGGCTGCCGCGCTGGCTCGACCGCGTGCTGCCCCACGTGGACGTCGAGGGCTCGGCCCTCGAGCGCGAGCACCCGGGCGGCGGGGCGGCGCAGCGCGAGCCGCGGGAGGCTGCGGCCCCGGCGGCCCGCTGAGCCGCGACGACCCGAGCCGCCTCCCGACCGGCGTGCCCGCCCGGGAGGGGCACGGGCGGTTCAGGGCCGCCGGGCCCTCAGCACCTCCGCGAGGGAGCGCGGGCGGTGGCCCGTGAGGCGCTCGACGTCGCCGCTGACGACGTCCATCTCGCCGCGGGCCACCGCGGTGTAGGTGGAGACCCAGCCGTCGACCTCCCACCGCTCGACGCCGTAGGGCGCGCGCGAGGCGTAGGCCTCGTCCACCGTCTCCTGCTCGTACCGCACGGGGCGTCCCAGCGCCTCGGTGAGCTCGGCGGCGATCTGCGCGTACGAGAGCGCCTCCGGGCCCGTGAGGTCGTACGTGCGGCCCACGTGCGCCCCGGGGTCGAGGAGCACCGCCGTGAGGGCGTCGGCGACGTCGTCCTGCGCGACGGGCGCGACGCGCCCGTCGCCCGCCGGCCCCCGCAGTGCGCCGTCCTCGCCGACCATGAGCGGGAAGAAGTCGGCGTAGGTGCTGTCGCGCAGCGCCGTCCACCGCAGTCCCGAGGCGCGCAGGTGCTCCTCGGTGGCCCAGTGGTCGCGCGCGAAGGTGAAGGTCGCGTCGGGCGCCGCGCCGAGGAAGGACAGGTAGACGACGTGCTCCACGCCGGCGGCGACCGCGGCGTCGACGAAGGTCCGGTGCAGGTCGACGCGGCGGGGGTGCTCCGAGGCGGACACCAGGAGGGCGACGGGCACGCCCTCGAGGGCGGCGCGGACGGCGCGGGCGTCGTCGTAGGCGGCCCGCGCCACGGTCGCCCGGGGCAGCTCGGGCGCCCTCGACGGGTCCCGGACGACGAGGACCTGCTCGGCGCCGGCGTCCGCGAGCCGGCGCGCGACACGCCCGCCGACCGCGCCCGTCGCGCCCGTCGTCGCGATGGGTCCTCGTCCTGTCACGGCGTCCTCCTGGGGTCGGTCGAGCGGTCCGCCCGGCGGGCGGGCGTGCGGCGAGGTCGGCGGGCCGCGGCCCCGCTCAGGCGAGCGGGTAGGTCTGCTCGCCGGCGTCGCGCGCGATCTCGTCGAGCGTGCGGTCCACCTCGGCGAAGGTGTCGGTGCCGTAGGCCATGACGGCGCCGTGCTCGTCGTAGTCGCGGAACTGCGGGCCGTCGAGCAGGAGCAGCAGGCCGAGCGGGCCGCCGTGCTCGGCCAGCGCCTCGTCGGGGTCCACGTCGGGGTCCACCTCGAGGGACCGGGCGCGCGCCCGTGCCACCAGGGCCTCGGGATCGGTGACGACGAAGTCGTAGCGGGCCTGCCAGCTGTAGCGGGCGCCCTCGAGCGGCTCGTCGTCCTCCTCGACGTCGTCCTCGAGCAGGTCCTCGACGTCGGCGACGTCGTCTCCCGTCAGCTCGTCGAAGGCCGCCCACTCGTCGAGCCCGGTGCCCCAGCCCCGGTCGTGCAGGGCCTCGCGCAGGGCGTCCGACGCGCGGCGCACCCGGCCGAGGGCCTCGGCGACGGTCGCGAGGTCGAGGCTGTCGAGGTCGCGCCCGCAGGCGGCCAGCTCCTCCGCGAGGGCGCTCGCCGCGGTCGAGGGCATCGTCATCGGCTGGTCGTCGTCCACCCGGGTGACGGTACGCACCGCTCGGCCGTCCGGGTGAGCGCGAGCCCGGGTGGTGCCGCCGCCGGCCCCCGACGTCGATCCGGTGGACGTGGGCGGGTGGCGCAGAGGGGCGCGCGGGACGCGGGTGAGCACGCTGCTCGTCGTGCTCGCGCTCGTCCCCCTGCTCGGGGTGGTCGCGGCGACCGCGGCCCTCCTCGCCGCCCAGGTGCGGACGGAGCGGACGAGCCGGCAGGCCCTCGAGGCGGTCGTCGTGACCGGTCAGGTCTCGGCGGCCCGCAGCGCCCTCGCCCGCGAGGTCTTCCTGACCTCCGCGCGCACCCGTCTCGACGACGCCGCGCAGCGGCAGCGCCTCGGTCCGGCCGTCGTCCTCGCCCTCGGGTCGGCGCTGCCGGAGGACGACCTCGTCGGAGCGCGCCGGCGCACGGACACCGCCCTGGCGGCCGTCGACGCCGGCTCGGCCGCGGGCCGCGCGGCCGCGGGCGTCGCGGCCGACCTCGTGCCGCTGCGCACCGCCGTCGACGTGACCCGCTCCTGGTCGGCGGTGGCGCCCGGCTTCGGCTCGCTCACCTCCCAGCTGGCCACGGCCGAGCGCCTCGCCGTCGACGACGCGCTCGCGGGCGGTGTCGGCGCCGACGTGGCGGGTGCGCTGCTCGAGCTGCGCACCGCCACCGAGGCCGTGGCGCTCGGGTCCGACGAGGCCCTCGAGGTCCTCGACGGCCTCGTCACCGCCGACGGCGCGGTCGCGGGTCGCGCCGCGCGGGACGCCTGGGCCTCGACCGCGCCTCTCGAGGTGCTCGAGGAGTCCCCCTCGCGCGCGGTGCGGGAGCGCAGCGCGGCCCTGCTCGCGGCGAGCACCGGCCTGCGGGCCGACGCCGTCGCCGCGACCAGGGCGGCGGGCGGCACCCCGGACCGGCGGCTCGCCCCGCGGCTGAGCGCCCTCGTGGAGGGCCTGGACGACCGGTCGGCGGGGCTGACGGGGCTGGCGGCGACGACGAGCGCCCGCGCGGGGGCGCTCACCCGCGCGGAGACGTCCTCCGCGCACCGCGACGTGGTGGCCCTGGGCGCCGGTGCCCTCCTGCTGTGCCTCCTCACCGGCGCGGCGGTCCTGCGCACGAGCGTCGCGCTGGGCCGCCCCCTGCAGGACCTGGCCGCCGCGGCGCAGCAGGTCGGTCGTGGCGAGCTCCTGGCCGTGGACGTCACGGGCCCGCGCGAGGTGCGCACGGTCGCCGAGGGGCTCGCCGCGACCGTCGCCTCGCTGCGCCGGCTGCAGGAGCAGGCGCGCGCCGTCGTCGCGGGCGAGCTGGGGAGCCCCGTGCTGGCCGCGCCGCTGCCCGGGCCCCTGGGCGCCGTCGTGCACGCCTCCGTCACCGAGCTCGTGCAGGCCATGGTCGACCGCGACCGGCTGCGCGAGGACCTCACGCACCGCGCCACGCACGACTCCCTCACCGAGCTGCCGAACCGAGCCCGGGCGATGGAGCTGCTCGACCGGGCCCTCGCCCGCAGCCGGCGCGACGGCGGGGTCGTGGGGCTGCTCTTCGTCGACCTCGACCGCTTCAAGCAGGTCAACGACACGGCCGGGCACGCCGCCGGGGACGCGGTGCTGCGGGCGGTGGCGGCCCGCATGCGCGAGCACCTGCCCGCCGGCGGCACCGCGTGCCGCCTCGGCGGCGACGAGTTCCTCGTCGTCGTCGAGGACGCCGGCGACGCGCAGCTGCTCGAGCTGGCCGAGGCCCTGGTCGACGCCGTGTCCGCCCCCGTGGGCTTCGCCGGAGCCGAGGTCGCCGTGGGCGCCAGCGTGGGCGTGGCCCGCACTGCCGGCGGGACGGCGGGGCGCGAGGAGCTGCTCGCCGAGGCCGACGCCGCCGCCTACCAGGCCAAGCAGCAGGGCCGGGGCGCCGGCGGCGGGCCCGCCGCGCCGGGCGGGCGAGGACGCGTCGGCTTCTACGACGACGACCTGCGCCGGCGGCTCACGGGCGCCCGCGACCTCGAGGAGGCGCTCGCCCGCGCGCTGCGCGAGCGTGAGCTCGTGCTGCACTACCAGGCGGTCGTCGGCCTCGACCCGGGCGGGACCACCGACGCGGTCACGGGCTACGAGGCGCTCGTGCGGTGGCAGCGGCCCGGGCACGGCCTCGTCCCGCCGTCGGAGTTCGTGCCGGCGGCCGAGCGCTCGTCGCTCGTGTGCGGCCTCGGGCGGCACGTGCTCCTCGAGGCGACCCGGCAGCTGGCCCGCTGGTCGGCGGGCGGCGGCGCCGCCGCGCGGCGCACCGTCGCCGTCAACGTCTCGGGCCGGCACCTCGTCAGCCACCACCTGCTGCAGGACGTGCGGGACGCCCTGGAGGGGTCCGGGCTGGAGCCGCACCGCCTCGTGGTCGAGATCACCGAGACGGTGCTCGTCGACCACGCCCTCGCGCACGAGCGCCTCACCGCGCTGCGCGCGCTCGGGGTGCGCGTCGCCATCGACGACTTCGGGACGGGCTTCACGTCGATCGCCCAGCTCCGCCGGCTGCCGGCCGACGTCCTCAAGGTCGACCGGAGCCTCGCGGCCGCCGACGACCCGGCCTCGGCGGAGCTCGTGCGCCTCGTCGTCGGGGCCGCCCGCACCTTCGACCTCGCGGTGGTGGCCGAGGGCGTGGAGACGCCAGCCCAGCTCGACGCCCTGCGGGCGGCCTCGTGCGACGCCGTCCAGGGCTACCTGCTCCACCGGCCCTGCCCGCCCGGGGCCGAGGCGCCCGAGGTCGAGGCGGGCGGCGCGGCGGTGCGGGAGCCGGCCCCGGAGGGGACCGCACGCGACGTCGGGGCGCCGCCGGGCGCGAGCAGCGGCACCGCGCCGCGCGCACCACGCCCCCGGCCGGCGCCCCCCGAGA
>NZ_JABEMA010000078.1 GCF_013004605.1 Pseudokineococcus marinus | reverse complement strand
GCGAGCTCGTCGTAGAGCCGGTCCACGCCGGGCGGCCCCGCCCCGGTGGCGGGGGAGGGCTCCTGAGCGCGGACGGCGGGCTCGTCGGCACGACGGCGCTGCGGGCCCGCTTCGCCGCCGCCCTCTCGGCGCTCTACGCCACCGAGGTGCCGGCCTACGGCACGCTCGTGGAGGTCGCCGGGGAGGTCAACGCCGCCGTCCTCGCCGCGGACCCGCAGGCGGCGCAGGAGCTCGGGAGCATCGAGCGGGTGACGGCGGAGCGCCACGGCGCGATCCGCGTGGGCACCGCCCGCGAGCTCGCGCAGGTGGGGCAGGTCTTCGCCGCGCTCGGCATGCGCCCGGTCGGCTTCTACGACCTGCGCGAGGCCGGGCAGCCCGTCCCCGTCGTCTCGACGGCCTTCCGCCCCGTGGACGACGCGGAGCTGGCGGCCAACCCGTTCCGGGTCTTCACCTCGGTGCTGGCCACGGACGACCGCCGGTTCTTCGACGCCGACCTCCAGGCCCGCCTCGAGGCGCGGCTGGCCGAGCGCGAGCTCTTCAGCCCGGCGCTGCTCGACCTCGCGGCCCGCGCCGAGGCCGACGGCGGCCTCGCCCCGGACGACGCCGACGCCTTCGTCGTCGCCGCGACAGCGGCCTTCGCCCTCTCGCCCGAGCCGGTGGACGCCGCCTGGTACGCCGAGCTGGAGCGGGTGTCCGGCGTGGCGGCGGACATCGGCGGCGTCGGGTCGACGCACGTCAACCACCTGACGCCGCGGGTGCTCGACATCGACGCCCTCTACGCCCGGATGACCGAGCGCGGCGTGGCGATGATCGACGCGATCCAGGGTCCGCCGGGCGGCGGTGCGCCGGTCCTGCTGCGGCAGACGAGCTTCCGCGCCCTGTCCGAGCCGCGGGCGATGCGCGACCCCGACGGCTCGGTGCGGGCGGGGGCCCTGCGCGTCCGCTTCGGCGAGGTGGAGGCCCGCGGGTGCGCCGTCACGCCCGCGGGGCGCGCCCGCTACGACGCGTGGATGGCTGCGGAGGGCTCGGCGGCGGACCGCGACGCCCTGTGGCGCAGGCTCTTCCCGGACGAGGCCGACGCCCAGGCGGCTGCGGGGCTCACGCAGGTGCGCTGGGTGCCGGTCGCCGACCGCCCCCGCGACGGCGCGACGCCGCCGGCCGACCTCGCGCGCCTGCTCGCCGACGGGTGGGTGCGCGCCGAGCCGGTCGTCTACGAGGACTTCCTGCCCGCCTCCGCCGCCGGCATCTTCGCCTCCAACCTCGACGGCACGGGGGAGCGGCGCGCAGACGCCGGTGGCAGCTCCCGCGACGCGGGCTGGCTCGCCGACGCCCTCGGTCGCGAGGTGCTCGACCCGGCGGACCTCTACGCCGCCGCCAGCACGACGAGCGCCGCCGAGGCGGCCCGCGCCCTGGGGCTGCCCCCGCTCGAGCAGCCCGCCGCCCGGCCCCTGGGCCAGGTGCTCGACGCGCCGGTCGCCACCGCCTGAGCCGCAGGCGCCGACCTGGGAGGCTCCCGACGTCCGCCCCCGGCCTCCCCACCACTCCGTCCCACCCCGAAGGAGCTCCGTCCCGTGACCAGCAGCACGCCCCCGCCCGCCGACCGCACCCCCGAGGGGGAGCCGCTCGAGGGGGCGCTCGCCGGACCCGGCGGCCAGCGCCCGGCAGGAGTGCTCGGTCTCGTCGCCGGCACCGACGAGATCCGCGAGCGGGCCCTGGCCGCGCTGCGCGCGTGCGGTGTCGACGTCGACGCGCTGCGCACCGAGGGCGAGGCCGCCGCGTCCGCGGGCGCGCCGGTCGTCACCGCCCGCACGCCCGTGACGGGGGAGGACCTCTTCCCCCTGCCCGCGACGAGCGCCGACGGCGTCGCCGCGGCCGTGGGCCTCGCCGAGGGCGCCTTCGCCGTGTGGCGCACGACGCCGGCCCCCGTGCGCGGCTTCCTCGTCAAGCGGCTCGGCCAGCTGCTCGTCGAGCACCTCGACGACCTGGCTGCGCTCGTCACCACCGAGGTCGGCAAGACGCCCTCGGAGGCCCGCGGCGAGGTGCAGGAGATGGTCGACGTCTGCGACCTCGCCGTCGGCCTCTCCCGCCAGCTGACCGGGCGCACGATGCCCTCGGAGCGCCCCGGCCACCGCCTCATGGAGACCTGGCACCCCCTCGGCCCCGTCGCCGTCGTCAGCGCCTTCAACTTCCCCGTCGCCGTCTGGTCGTGGAACAGCGCGCTCGCCCTCGTGTGCGGCGACCCGGTGGTGTGGAAGCCGTCGGAGCTCACCCCGCTGACGGCGCTGGCCTGCACGGCGCTCGCCGAGCGCGCCGCGCGCGAGTGCGGGGCGCCCGAGGGCCTCGTGCCCCTCGTCCTCGGCGGCGCCGACGTCGGGAAGCAGCTCGTCGACGACCCGCGCGTCCCCCTCGTCTCCGCCACCGGCTCGGTGCCCATGGGCCGCGACGTCGGCGCCCGCGTGGCCGCGCGCTTCGGCCGCACCCTGCTCGAGCTGGGCGGCAACAACTGCGCCGTCGTCGCCCCGTCGGCCGACCTCGACCTGGCGGTGCGCGGCATCGTCTTCGCCGCGGCCGGCACGGCCGGCCAGCGGTGCACCACCCTGCGCCGGCTGCTCGTCCACTCCTCGGTGGCCGACGAGCTGCTCGCCCGGCTCGTGGAGGTCTACGGGCGCCTGCCCGTCGGCGACCCCTCCGCCGAGGGCGCGCTCGTCGGCCCGCTCGTCGCGCCCCGCGCGCACGAGGCCATGGAGGCCGCGCTCGCGCGGGCCCGCGCCGACGGCGGCGAGGTCCTCGTCGGCGGGGAGCGCGTCCTCGTCGACGAGGCGCCGGCCGCGCGCTACGTGCGCCCGGCGGTCGTGCGCATGCCGGCGCAGACGGACGTCGTCCGCACCGAGACCTTCGCACCCGTCCTCTACGTCATGACCTACGACGACCTCGACGAGGCGATCGCCGTCCACAACGACGTCCCGCAGGGCCTCTCGAGCGCCATCTTCACGCTCGACGCCCGCGAGGCCGAGCGGTGGATGGCGGCCGACGGCTCCGACTGCGGCATCGTCAACGTCAACATCGGCACCTCGGGCGCCGAGATCGGCGGGGCCTTCGGCGGCGAGAAGGAGACCGGGGGCGGCCGCGAGTCGGGCTCGGACTCCTGGCGCGCGTACATGCGCCGGGCCACCAACACGGTGAACCACAGCCGGGAGCTGCCGCTGGCCCAGGGCGTCGACTTCGGCTGAGCCGCCGCCGCGTCCGCGAGACGCCCGTCCCGCATGTCGGGACGGGCGTCTCGGCGGTTGACGCCGCCCGGCGGCAGGAGCAGTGTTGGCGGCATGTCGAGCCAGCAGGGCGTCCTCGTAGTTCCCGGGCGTGCGTGAGCCCAGCGCCCTGACGGCTCCGCACGCGACCCCTCGACCGCCCGCTCCGCGCGGGCCGAGGGGTCTCGTCATGTCCGGGGTCGTCACACTGGACCCCGGCGCACGGTCCGCAGGTGCGACCGCCTGAGGGGCTCGACCGCACGACCGCACGACCGCACGACCGCACCGCCAGCTCGACCGAGACGCAGCAGCGCACCACCCGGGCCCGCCAGGCCCAGCGGCCCCTCCGGGGCGCCGTCGGAACCCCTCGCACGGAGGACACCATGGCCAGCGCCGACCAGCGCACCGCCCCGCGTCCGGGCCCCCGGCCCACCCCGCCCGCGCACGCCCAGGCCACCGTCGGCCAGGCCGCGGCCGACCGGCCCGGCGCCGCGGTCGAGCGCGGCGAGCCGATGACGGGCGCCCAGAGCCTCGTCCGCTCGCTCGAGGCCGCGCAGGTCGAGGTCGTCTTCGGCATCCCCGGCGGCGCGATCCTCCCCGCCTACGACCCGCTGCTCGACAGCGCGAGCGTCCGCCACGTCCTCGTCCGCCACGAGCAGGGCGCGGGCCACGCGGCGCAGGGCTACGCGCAGGCCACGGGCCGCGTCGGCGTCTGCATGGCGACCTCGGGCCCCGGTGCGACGAACCTCGTCACCGCCATCGCCGACGCGCACATGGACTCGGTGCCGATGGTCGCCATCACCGGTCAGGTCTCCTCCGCCGCCATCGGCACGGACGCCTTCCAGGAGGCCGACATCGTCGGCATGACGATGCCGGTGACGAAGCACAACTTCCTCGTCACCGACCCCGACGACATCCCGCGCACCATCGCCGAGGCCTTCCACATCGCCTCGACGGGCCGGCCGGGCCCGGTGCTCGTCGACGTCTCCAAGGACGCGCTGCAGGCGCGCACGACCTTCCTGTGGCCGGCGTCGCTCGACCTGCCCGGGTACCGGCCGACGACGACGCCGCACCGCCGGCAGGTCCGCGAGGCCGCCAGGCTGCTCGCCGCCGCGGAGCGCCCCGTGCTCTACGTCGGCGGCGGCGTGCTCAAGGCCCACGCCGCGGACGAGCTGGCCGAGCTCGTCGAGCTGTCCGGCGCCCCCGTGGTGACGACGCTCATGGCCCGCGGCGCGCTGCCCGACAGCCACCCCAGCCACCTCGGGATGCCCGGCATGCACGGCACCGTCGCCGCGGTGACGGCCCTGCAGAAGGCCGACCTGCTCGTCGCGCTCGGCGCCCGCTTCGACGACCGGGTGACGGGCAAGCTCTCGAGCTTCGCCCCGGACGCCGCCGTCATCCACGCCGACGTGGACCCGGCCGAGATCGGCAAGAACCGCGTCGTCGACGTGCCCATCGTCGGCGACGCGCGGGAGGTGCTCGCCGAGCTCGTGCCCGCGCTGCGCGCCGAGCACGCCGACGGGCACCGGGCCGACCTCACGACGTGGTGGCGCCAGCTCGACCAGCTGCGCCGCACCTACCCGCTGGGGTACGCCGAGGCCGAGGACGGCTCGCTGGCCCCGCAGCAGGTCATCACGCGGCTCGGCGAGATCGCCGGCCCCGAGGCGATCTACGTCTCGGGCGTGGGCCAGCACCAGATGTGGGCCGCGCAGTTCATCGGCTACGAGCGCCCGGGCAGCTGGATCAACTCCGGCGGCCTCGGGACCATGGGCTTCGCCGTGCCGGCGGCCATGGGCGCCAAGGTCGGCGACCCCGACCGCGTCGTCTGGGCCGTGGACGGCGACGGCTGCTTCCAGATGACCAACCAGGAGCTCGCCACGTGCGCGCTCAACGGCATCCCCATCAAGGTCGCCGTCATCAACAACTCGAGCCTCGGCATGGTCCGGCAGTGGCAGACCCTCTTCTACGAGGGTCGCTACTCCAACACCGACCTCCACACCGGCTCGGCGGTGGCGATGGGCCAGCGGATCCCCGACTTCGTCAAGCTCGCCGAGGCCTACGGCTGCGTGGGCCTGCGCTGCGAGCGTCCCGAGGACCTCGACGCGACGATCGAGGCGGCCATGGCCGTCACCGACCGCCCCGTGGTCGTGGACTTCGTCGTCCACCGCGACGCGATGGTCTGGCCGATGGTCGCCGCGGGCGTGAGCAACGACGAGATCCAGTACGCGCGCGGCGTCTCGCCCGAGTGGGACCGCGACGAGGAGACCAGCACCGAGGACGACGCCGCGCCGACGCCCACCGGGGCGGGCGTGGCCCACGAGGGGGAGGGGCAGCGATGACGCTCCTGCAGCCGGCCCAGCAGGTCGGGCGGACGCCGACGACCCGGCACACCCTGTCGGTCCTCGTCCAGGACGTGCCGGGCGTGCTCGCCCGCGTCGCGGGCCTGTTCTCGCGGCGCGGCTTCAACATCGTGAGCCTCGCCGTCGGCCCCACCGAGCAGGTCGGGGTCTCCCGCATGACGGTCGTCGTCGACGTCGAGAGCCTCCCGCTCGAGCAGGTCGTCAAGCAGCTCAACAAGCTCGTCAACGTGCTGAAGATCGTCGAGCTCGACGCGGGGGCGGCCGTCCAGCGCGAGCTGCTGCTCGTCAAGGTCCGCGCCGACGCGACGACCCGCGCCCAGGTGCTCGACGTCGTCCAGCTCTTCCGCGCGCACGTCGTCGACGTGGCGCCGGAGGCCCTGACGATCGAGACGACGGGCGAGCCCGACAAGATCGCCGCGCTGCTGCGCATGCTCGAGCCCTTCGGCGTCCGCGAGCTCGTGCAGTCCGGGCAGGTCGCCCTCGCCCGCGGCTCGCGGGCGATGACCGACCGGGCGGCCGACCGGCCGCTGCGCTCCGCCTGAGCCCGAGCCCGAGGACCCATCGGCCGGGGCCGACGCCCCGGCACCAGACCGCACCACCGCACCGCCGACCAGCACCGCCGACGACCGAGGAGCCCACCCCGTGGCCGACATGTTCTACGACGCCGACGCCGACCTGTCCCTGATCCAGGGCCGCACCGTGGCCGTCATCGGCTACGGCAGCCAGGGCCACGCGCACGCCCTGAGCCTGCGCGACTCCGGCGTCGACGTCCGCGTCGGCCTCGCCGAGGGCAGCCGCAGCCGCGCCAAGGCGGAGGCCGAGGGCCTGCGCGTCGTCACGCCGGCCGAGGCGGCGGCGGAGGCCGACTTCGTCGTCGTCCTCACGCCCGACCAGACCCAGCGCGGCCTGTACGCCGAGGCGATCGCCCCGAACCTCGCCGACGGCGACGTGCTGCTCTTCGCGCACGGCTTCAACATCCGCTTCGGCTACATCCAGCCGCCCGCGAGCGTCGACGTCGTCATGGTCGCCCCCAAGGGCCCCGGGCACCTCGTGCGCCGTGAGTACGTCGACGGGCGCGGCGTGCCCGTCATCGTGGCCGTCGAGCAGGACGCGAGCGGCGAGGCGTGGCCGCTGGCCCTCTCCTACGCCAAGGCCATCGGCGGCCTGCGCGCGGGCGGGATCAAGACGACCTTCACCGAGGAGACCGAGACCGACCTCTTCGGCGAGCAGGCCGTCCTGTGCGGCGGCGCCTCGGCGCTCGTCCAGGCGGGCTTCGAGACCCTCGTCGAGGCGGGCTACCAGCCCGAGGTCGCCTACTTCGAGTGCCTCCACGAGCTCAAGCTCATCGTCGACCTCATGTACGAGGGCGGCATCGCCAAGCAGCGCTGGAGCGTCTCCGACACGGCCGAGTACGGCGACTACGTCTCCGGGCCGCGCGTCATCGACGCCCGCGTGAAGGAGAACATGAAGGCGGTGCTCTCCGACATCCAGGACGGCACCTTCGCGAAGCGCTTCATCGCCGACCAGGACGCCGGCAAGCCGGAGTTCACGCGCCTGCGCGAGCAGGGCGAGCAGCACCCCATCGAGGAGACCGGACGCCAGCTGCGCGGCCTCATGAGCTGGGTCAAGAGCGACGACGACTACACCGAGGGCACCGCGGCGCGCTGACGCCGACCGCACCACCGGCCGCGCGCGGGCCCTGGTCGTGCGAGACCGACGAACGGCGGGACACCGGCCTCCGGTGCCCCGCCGTCCGTCGGTCTCGTGCGGTGGGCGCGGCGCCGAGGTCGAGCCGCGGCGACGTCCGGTGAGCGGTGCGCCGGCCCGTGGTCCCGACCGGGGAGGATGGGCCCATGGACGCCGACCGCCCCGCCGACGAGATCGTCCGCTTCTGGGAGACGGCGCGCAGCCGCGCCGGCCTGGGGCGGCTGTCGGTCGTCACCGGCACGAGCGCCGCGACGGCCGTCCCGCCGCCGGCGTGGGCCTTCGGCGCCGACCCGCAGCAGGCCGACGAGCTGCTGGCGCTCGTCCTCGAGGGCACCAAGACGGCGACGGCGAGCGCGCGCTGGGAGTACGAGGCCGAGGGGGAGGAGCTTCCCCGCCCGGGCGAGCTCTCGATCGTCCTCGACGGCGCCGGCCACCCCCGGGCTCTCGTGCGGACGACCTCCGTCGACGTGGTGCCCTTCCGCGACGTCACCGCCGAGCACGCCCACGCCGAGGGGGAGGGCGACCGGTCGCTGGCGCACTGGCGCGCCGTCCACGAGCGCTTCTTCTCCGCCACGCTCGCCGAGGTCGGCCGGGGCTTCGACGACGGGCTCCTCGTCGTCTGCGAGCGGCTGCAGCTGCTGCACCCGAAGCGCCGCCCGGTGCGGGAGCGGGCGCCCGAGCCCGTCGACGCCTGAGCCGGCCCCGCCCGTGCGCGGGCGCCGGCGCCGTGCCCCGCCTTGCAGGGACCCGGCGCGACGACCAGCCTCGAGGGATGGCCGGAGCAGACGCATGAGGGCAGTGACCTGGCACGGCACCCGCGACGTGCGGGTGGAGGAGGTGCCGGACCCGACGATCCAGGAGCCCACCGACGCGGTGGTCCGGGTGACGACGACGAACGTCTGCGGGTCGGACCTGCACCTCTACGAACCGCTCGGCGCCTTCATGGGCGTCGGCGACGTGCTCGGCCACGAGACCATGGGCGTCGTCGAGGCCGTCGGCTCGCAGACGGGGGACCTGCGGGTGGGCGACCGCGTGTCGATCCCCTTCCAGATCAGCTGCGGGCACTGCTGGATGTGCGACCGGCAGCTCTACACGCAGTGCGAGACGACGCAGGTCCGCGACCAGGGCACGGGAGCCGCGCTGTTCGGCTTCTCGCAGCTGTACGGCGAGGTGCCGGGCGGCCAGGCGGAGTACCTCCGGGTGCCGCAGGCCCAGTCCACGCACGTCAAGCTGCCCGACGGACCCCCCGACGACCGCTTCGCCTACCTCTCCGACATCCTCCCCACCGCCTGGCAGGGCGTCGCCTACGCCGACGTCCCCGACGGCGGGACGCTCGTCGTCCTCGGGCTGGGCCCCATCGGCGACTTCGCCGCCCGGATCGGCCTGCACCGGGGCTACCGCGTGATCGGCGTGGACACCGTCCCGGAGCGCCTGGCCCGGGCCCGCGCGCGGGGGGTGGAGGTCGTGGACCTCACCGACCACGAGGACGACCTCGGCGACGTCCTGCGCGACATGACGGACGGGCGCGGGCCGGACTCGGTGCTCGACGCCGTGGGCCTCGAGGCCCACGGGTCGCCCGCGACCACGGCGGTGCAGAAGGTCGCCGGGCTCCTGCCCGACGCCCTCGCCGCGCCCCTGCAGAAGGCGGCGGGCGTGGACCGCCTCAAGGCGCTGCACACCGCCGTCGACGTCGTCCGCCGCGGCGGCACCATCTCCGTGTCCGGCGTCTACAGCGGGGCGGCCGACCCGCTGCCGATGGTCACCCTCTTCGACAAGCAGGTCCAGCTGCGGATGGGGCAGTGCAACGTCAAGCGGTGGGTCCCCGAGATCATGCCGCTGCTCACCGACGAGGACCCGCTGGGCGTGGACGACTTCGCCACGCACCGGCTCCCGCTCGAGAGCGCGCCGGAGGCGTACCGGATGTTCGCCGAGAAGGAGGACGGCTGCGTCAAGGTGCAGCTGAAGCCCTGAGCGAGGAGCCCTGAGCGAGGAGCCCTGAGCGAGGAGCCCTGTGCAGGGACCCCTGAGCGAGGAGCCCTGACCGACGGGTCCCGACGACGACGCCCGCCCCGGCTGCTGCCGGGGCGGGCGTCGTCGTCAGCGCGGGGCGCCGCTCAGTACTTGCGCTCCATCGGCTGGTAGCGCGTCTGCACGACCGGCTTGTAGTCGAGGCGCACGGCCTCGCGGCCCTCGTCGTCCACGGCCTTGTAGGCCATGGTGTGGCGCATGAAGTTCACGTCGTCGCGCGCGGTGTAGTCCTCGCGGAAGTGGCCGCCGCGGGACTCCTGGCGGGCCAGGGCGCCGACGACGATGACCTCGGACAGCTCGAGCAGGAAGCCGAGCTCGACGGCCTCGAGCAGGTCGGTGTTGAACCGCTTGCCCTTGTCCTGCACCACGACCCGCTCGTAGCGCTCGCGCAGGCCGGCGAGGTCGGTGAGGCACTGCTTGAGGCTCGCCTCGGTGCGGAAGACCTGGGCGTTGGCGTCCATGGTCTCCTGCATGGCCTGGCGCAGGGGCGCCACGCGCTCGCCGGTCGCGCGGCCGCGGATGCCCTCGAGCGTCGCGACGACGCCGGACTCGGCGCCCTCGGGCATCTCGACGAGCGTCGTCGTCTCGTCGTTCGCGAAGTGCGCCGCCGCGAGGCCGGCGCGCTTGCCGAAGACGTTGATGTCGAGCAGCGAGTTCGTGCCCAGGCGGTTGGAGCCGTGGACCGACACGCAGGCGACCTCGCCGGCGGCGTAGAGGCCGCGGACGACGGTGTCGTTGTCGGACAGCACCTCGGCGTCGACGTTGGTCGGCACGCCGCCCATGGCGTAGTGCGCCGTCGGGTACACCGGCACCGGCTCGGTGTAGGGCTCGACGCCGAGGTAGGTGCGGGCGAACTCGGTGATGTCGGGCAGCTTGGCGTCGATGTGCGCCGGCTCGAGGTGCGTGAGGTCGAGGAGGACGTAGTCGCCGTCGGGGCCGGCGCCGCGGCCCTCGCGCACCTCGTTGGCCATCGAGCGGGCGACGATGTCGCGCGGCGCGAGGTCCTTGATCGTGGGGGCGTAGCGCTCCATGAAGCGCTCGCCGTCCTTGTTGCGCAGGATGCCGCCCTCACCGCGCGCCGCCTCCGACAGGAGGATGCCGAGGCCCGCGAGGCCCGTCGGGTGGAACTGGAAGAACTCCATGTCCTCCAGCGGCAGGCCGGCCCGGTAGGCGATGCCCATGCCGTCGCCCGTGAGCGTGTGCGCGTTGGACGTCGTCTTGTAGACCTTGCCGACGCCGCCGGTCGCGAGGACGACGGCCTTGGCGCGGAAGACGTGGATCTCGCCGGTCGCGAGCTCGTAGGCGACGACGCCGGCGACGGCCTTCTCGCCGAGCGGGTTCGTGCCCATGACCATGTCGAGCACGTAGAACTCGTTGTAGAACTCGACCTCGTGCTTGACGCACTGCTGGTACAGCGTCTGCAGGATCATGTGACCGGTGCGGTCGGCCGCGAAGCACGAGCGGCGCACGGCGGACTCGCCGTGGTTGCGGGTGTGGCCGCCGAAGCGCCGCTGGTCGATGGTGCCCTCGGGCGTGCGGTTGAAGGGCAGGCCCATCTTCTCGAGGTCGAGGACCGCGTCGATGGCCTCGCGGCACATCACCTCGGCGGCGTCCTGGTCGACGAGGTAGTCGCCGCCCTTGACCGTGTCGAAGGTGTGCCACTCCCAGTTGTCCTCCTCGACGTTCGCGAGGGCGGCGCACATGCCGCCCTGGGCGGCGCCGGTGTGGGAGCGGGTCGGGTAGAGCTTGGTGAGCACGGCGGTGCGCGAGCGCTGGCCGGCCTCGATGGCGGCGCGCATGCCGGCGCCGCCGGCACCGACGATCACCACGTCGAAGATGTGCGTCTGGACCATGGGGGCCACCTCTCGGTCGGGACCTCGTCGCGCCCCGGGCCCGGGACGTCGTCCTCGCCAGGGTAGGTGGTGCCCGGGCGATCGACGACGCCCGGACGAAAGGCTCTGCCTATCGACGCCGCCGGTGGCGCTACCGTCGGCCCGTGCAGCTGCAGCAGCTCGCCTGCTTCGTCGCCGTCGTCGACGAGGCGCACTTCACGCGCGCCGCCCAGCGCCTGCACCTGGCGCAGCCGTCCCTGTCCGCGCAGGTGCGCTCGCTGGAGCGCGAGGTCGGCGGGCCGCTGCTGCACCGGCGGCGCGGCGACGTCCGCCCGACCGAGGCGGGCGAGCGGCTCCTGCCCTACGCGCGGCGGATCCTCGCCGACGCGGCCGCCGCGAGCGCGGAGATGCGGCGCGTGCGCGGCCTCGAGACCGGCGTGCTGCGCGTGGGGGCGACGCCGAGCGCCGGCACCGCCCTGCTGCCCCCGGTCCTGCGGCGGTTCCACGACGCCCACCCGGGCGTCGTGCTGCACCTCGCGGAGGCGGGCTCGCGCGACCTCGTCGAGCAGCTCGCCGTGGGGGCGCTCGACCTCGCGGTCGTCGTCCTGCCCGTGGCCGCCCACGGCGGGGCCCTGGCGACGACGCCCCTGCTGCGCGACGCCCTCGTGCTCGCGAGCGCTGCGGACGGCCCCGCGCCGGTCGCGGGACCCAGCGCCGCTGCGGGCGACCTCGCCGACGTCGAGCTCGTGCTGCCCGGCCAGGGCTACGACCTGCGGGCGACGACGCTCGCCGCCTGCGCGGCGGCGGGGTTCGAGCCGCGCGTCGTCGCCGACGGCGGGGAGCTCGACGTCGTCGTCGCGCTCGTGCGCGCCGGCGTGGGCGCCGCGGTGCTGCCGCGGACGGTCGTCGACGGCGCCGGCGGCGCGCTGCG
>NZ_JABEMA010000077.1 GCF_013004605.1 Pseudokineococcus marinus | reverse complement strand
CGGGGCTCACCGGGCGCCCCCGCCCGCCGCGGCGGCCGGTGCGCCGGTGCGCCCGGCCTCGTGCCCGGACGACTGCCCCGACTGCTGCCCCGACTGCTGCCCCGACTGCTGCCCCGACTGCTGCCCCGACTGCTGCCCGGGCTCGTGGGCGGCGAGGGCTCCGCGCCAGAGCGCCAGGACGGCGTCGCGCAGGTCGGGCGGGTCGAGGACCCGCGCCTCGGCGCCGAGGGGCGCCACCTCCTGGGCGAGCTCGTCGACGTCGGCGAAGGGCACCTCGACCTCGTGGGCGTCGGCGGGCGCGCCGGCGCGCAGGCGCAGACCGGCACCGGCGGAGCCGGTGAGCCGGACGCGCGCCGTCCGCTCGGCGGGCGCGCCGTCGCGCCCCCGGACGAGGGCGCGGGCGTCGAGGTCCTCGGGCACCGGCACGCTGGCCGTCCCGCCGGTGCGGGTGATGCCCGGGGACACCCGGTCGAGGCGGAAGACGCGGGGCGCCTCCCGGTCGAGGTCGTGGCCCACGAGGTACCACCGCCCGTAGCAGGAGGTGATGACCCACGGCTCGACGCGACGGCGCGCCGTCTCCCCCGTCCGCCCGGTCCGGTAGCGGAAGGTGACGGGAGCCCGGTCGCGGGTGGCGGCGTACAGGGGGCCGAAGGCCGGCTCGCTCGTGCGCACCCGCGGCTCGACGCCCACGAGGGAGGACTCGTCGGGCTCCACGCCCAGCGCGCGGAGCTTCACGAGGGCGCGCGAGGCCGGGCCCGCGAGGCTCGCCTGCTGCCACACGCGGGAGGCGAGGCCCAGGACGGCGAGCTCGGCGGGTGTCACGTCGACGGCGGGCAGCTCCCAGGCGTCGCGGTCCACGCGGTAGCCGGCCTCGTCGTCGAACCACGCGGCGTCGGTGCCCGTGACGAGGGGGACGCCGAGGTCGCGGAGCTCCTCCTTGTCGCGCTCGAACATGCGGTCGAAGGCCTCGTCGCTCGTCGCCTCGCTGTACTGCGGCACGGCCTGGCGGATCTGCTCCTTGCGGAGCCAGCGACGGGTCGACAGCAGCGCGATCACGAGGTTGAGCAGGCGCTCGGTGCGCTGGGCTGGAGCCACGCGGCGACGCTACCCGAGGGGCCGCGGCCCGCCCGATGGGTCGTCCCAGGGCGCCCCGGAGGTCGTCACGGCGACTGGGCGGTCGGTGCTGGGTCCCGGGAGGTCGCCGCCGGGGCCGGCGCGCGCGCCGTGGTGAGGCGCCGCTCCGGCGGGGCGGACCCGTAGCGTCGACGGTGTGGAGGACGAGGGGCGCGCACCGGGAGCGGGACGGGACGGCGTCACAGGACGGGACGCTGCTCCAGGACAGGACGGAGCTGCAGGCCGGGACGCCGCGGAGAGCACGGTCGGCGTGTCGCCCGCTGCCGCGGCTGCGTCGCCGGACGGGGCGTCGGCGGCGGTGCCGGCCGGGCCGGACTGCGGGACGGACAGCGGGCCGGACAGCCTCGGGGCGGGTCGTCGTGGGGCCGTGCACTGGCGCCGCGGGCACGTGCGCGACGTCGTGCGGGAGTGGCCGGGCGTCCGCGAGGTCCGTGTCCGTCTCGACGCACCCCTCCCCCGGGTCGGCGGTGCTGCCGCGGTGGAGGGCGACCGACCGGGCTCCCACGGCGAGGACGGCGCCGGGACGACCGCCGCCGGTGCTGCGCCCGGCCCCGGCGCCTCCGGTGCCGCGGGGGCTGCCGGTGCTGCCGGCGCTGCGCCCAGCCCCGGCGCCACCGGTGCCGCGGGGACTGCCGGTGCCGCGGGGACTGCCAGTGCCGCGGGGACTGCCAGTGCCGCGGGGACTGCCGATGCCGCGGGCACGGTCGTCCGGGCGACGGCGCTCGTCGACCTCGTCGGCACCCCGGAGGTGGGCGACGAGGTGCTCCTGTCGGTGTCGGCCCTGGCGCGCGGCCTGGGGACGGGGGGCTCAGCCGGCGTGGTCGCGGTGCCGGGTCGGCTCCCGGCGGACCCGCCGCCGGCTCCCGGGCACCTGGTGAAGGCGAGGTACACGCCGCTGCAGGCGATGGTGCTCGGCGTCGACGAGCAGGAGTCCCCCGCGCACGGAGCGCTCGTGGACGCCGACGACCTCGACGACCTTCCCGTCGTCGTCGCCGACCTGCACTCGGCGCTGCCGGCCGTCCTCGCCGGCTGGCGCGCGGAGCGGGCGGTGCGGGGGCTGGCGCCCGGCCGCTGCGTCTACGTCATGACGGACGGGGGCGCGCTGCCGGCGGCGCTCTCGCGGGCCGCGGCCGGGCTGCGGGCGGCGGGCTGGGTGGACGCCGTGGTGACGACGGGGCAGGCCTTCGGCGGCGACGCCGAGGCGGTGACGCTGCACACGGGGCTCCTCGCGGCGAAGCACGTGCTCGGCGCCGACCTCGTCGTCGTCGCGCAGGGACCGGGCAACCTGGGCACCGGCACCCGCTGGGGCTTCTCGGGCGTCGCGTGCGGCGAGGCGGTCAACGCCGTCTCCGTGCTGGGCGGGCGGCCGGTGGCCTCGCTGCGGGTCTCGGGCGCCGACGCCCGGGAGCGCCACCGCGGCGTGTCGCACCACTCGCTGACCGCCTACGGGCGGGTCGCCCTCGCGCGGGCGGAGGTGGTGGTCCCCCGCCTCGCGGGCGACCTCGGCACGCGGGTCCGGCAGCAGGCGGCGGCGCTCGCCGACCGGCACGAGCTCGTCGAGGTGGACGTCGCCGGCCTCGACGAGGCCCTGGCGACCAGTCCCGTCCGTCTGTCGACCATGGGTCGGGGCGCCGACGAGGACCCCGCCGCCTTCCTCGCCGCCGCCGCGGCCGGTCGGTGGGCGGCGACCGCGCGCTGACGTCGCTCGCCGCTCCTCGCTCGCCGTCCCCGCCGCCGTCGAGCACGTGGACGGGTGTGGTCTCGCGCGCGCCTCACGGCCGGCCGTCAGGAGGGCGGGGGGCCGTCGTCGCCCCATCCGCGTGCTCCGCCCGTGGCGCGCGTCGGGTCGTCACCGGAGCGGGCCATCACGCGCGCCTCCGCCGTCGCCCGGCGCGGTGTCGTGGGGCTGGGCCTCGGCGTGCTGGCGGGCGAGCTCGGTGTGCAGGCGGTCGAGGTCGCAGCGGGTCGCGGGCATCCGGCAGCCGGGGGCCTGGCAGCGGGGTGAGCGGGCCCTCACCCAGCGGCCGCAGGCCTGGGTCGGCGCGTAGGAGCCGGGCCCTCCCGGCGGCGGCGGCGTAGGAGCAGCCGGGGCGTCGGGCGGCGCGGCGCAGCGAGGCGTGCCGCGAGGTCGACGAGGAGCCCGTCACCAGCCCGGGCGGGGAAGGCGGCGGTGACGGAGGCCGTATCGCTTCCCCGGCTGCCCGAGCCTGTGCCGTCCCGGCCGCGTTTGCGGGCCCGGCGGCGACTGAGGCTGCGGTCGCGGCTGTCATCCCCGCCGCGACTTCGGGCGCGGCTGTCCTCTCGGCCGCGACTGCGTGTGCGGTCTCGGCGGGGTCGGCGGGTGGCGACGCCGGCGCCGGTGATGTCGGTGGCGACGGTGGGCGGTCGTCGGGGGTGTCGACGCGCACGGTGATCGCTGCCGCGCGGTCGCGTCGGGCGGGTGCGGTCCGACGGCCTTTCCGCGGTGGGTCGGGCGGCGCTGTCGTCGAAGACCCCGCCGTCGTGGTGGCGGCGGCGGTGGTGGTCGTGGGCTCGGTGGTGAGGAGGTGGCCGTCGAGGCCGATGAGGTGGCCCGTGAGCGGTGCGGTCAGGGCGCGGCGGAAGCGGTGCCCGTTGGCGAGGAGCTCGGCGGCGGCCACGGCCGGGACGGGTCCGAGGGTGGGGTGCTGGGCGGGGTCGTCGTCCAGGCCGAGGAGGCTGGACAGGGCCACGGTGACCTGCGGGCCGTGGGGGCTGCGCGCCCGGGGCGTGACCGTGGTCGCTGTCGCAGCCACGTCCGCGGCGGCGCTCTGGCCAGCGGGCAGGTCGGTGGTGGTGGCGAGGTCGACGAGGGCGTCGAAGCGGCGGGCGTCGATACCCCGCCGGTCCGGCAACCCCGTCCCACCGTCGCTCAGGGCGAGGGGGTCCAGGCCCGCGGACGTCGCGGCGTGCGGATCGACCCGCCCGTGCTCCCCGGCCCGCGCCCGGGCGGTCGTGGTCAGCCGCTCGAAGACGCAGGCCAGGTCCAGCACCGGGCCCGTCGCGACCAGCTGCGCCATCCCGTCGTCCACCGGGAACAGGCGCACCCCGCGAGCGCACGTCGCCCGCCGCACCCGCCGGCGCACCGCCTCCGGGTCGGTCGTCGCGACCAGGTGACGCACCCGCGCCCGCAGCGCCGGGACCGTCAACGGGCCCAGGTCGCCGGCCAGGGCCGCGTCCACCGCCGCCGCGTGAGCGACCGAGAGGGCGACGGTCTCGTCGGCGACCAGCCGGGAGCGCTGCGGGTCGATCCGCCCCGCCTCCAACGCGGCCAACGTCACCGGCAGCCGCGTCGTCACCGCGAGGGCCTCGGCGACCACGTCCTGCGCCCGCCGCAGCGGCACGACCAGCGCGACCGCCAGCTCGCCCGCGGCGGCCTCGAACGCCACACCCGCATCCCGCCCTGGTGCGGGATGTGGGTCGGCGCTGGCGCCTGCGGTCCGCGTCGCCACACCGGCCGTCCACCCGGCGCCGGCGCCGTCACCGGCGTCAGAGAGCAGTGCCGCGGGCCCACCCGATGCCGCGACCTCGTCCACCAGCGCGGCGACCTGCCGCAGCAGCCCCGCCCACGCCACCGACCGCGCCACCTCCAGCGCGACGACCGCCTGCACCCGACCCAGCGCCCCGGCCCGCACCGCCGACCGCACCCGACCGACCTCGCCGACCAGCTCGACGACACCACCGTCCTCACCCGCGGCAGCACCGCCCATGCCGTCACGAGGGCTCGCGCCCCGACCGGCGCCCGGCGAGGCCGACGGCCGGACGGCGTCGTGCCCGTCAGCCCCGCCCACGCCCGTCTCGAACACGTGTACGACACTAGAGGTCGGGTCCGACGACGCCTCGACGACCGTCCGGGCCTGTGGACGACGCAGGCCCCTCGAGCGCCTGTGGACGCACGGACGCCCCCGGCCACGTGGGCCGGGGGCGTCCTCGTGCTGCTCAGGCGGTCAGGAGACCCCGTCGAGGTCCACCACGAAGACGAGCGTCTCGCGCGGCGCGATGACGGGAGGCGCGCCGCGGTCGCCGTAGCCGAGGTGCGGCGGGATGGTGATGCGGCGGCGGCCGCCCACGCGCATGCCCTGGATGCCGGTGTCCCAGCCGGAGATGACCTGCCCGGCCCCCAGCTGGAAGGTGAGGGGCTGGCCCCGGTCCCAGGAGGCGTCGAACTGCTGGCGCGTCGACCAGGAGACGCCGACGTAGTGCGCCGCCACGGTGGTGCCGGCTACGGCCTCCTGGCCGTCACCGACCACGAGGTCCTCGAGCTCCAGCTCGGCCGGCGGGTCGGTGCTGGGGATGTCGACGACGGGCTTCTCGGCCATGGGGTGCGTCCTCTGCTGGTCGGCGGTGGTCGGTGCGGGGGCACCGACCTCGTGCGCGGCGGCGACGGGCCACCGGTGGTGGGGGCGTCCTCGCCCGGGGCGAGGACGGGACGATGCGCGCGTCAGCGCTGCGTGCTCTCCGCGGCCAGGACGTCGACGACGAAGACGAGCGTCGAGCCGGGCGGGATGCTGCCGGTCTCCTGGTCGCCGTAGGCCTGGTCCGGCGGGGCGACGATCATCACGCGGCTGCCGACGGGCACGCCCGCGAGGCCCTCGTCCCAGGCGGGGATGACGGCGCCCTGGCCGAGCGTGAAGGAGAACGGCGGACGGTCCGCGCCCCGGCTCGAGTCGAAGACGGTGCCGTCGCTCCACAGCACGCCCGTGTAGTCGACGACGACCGTGTCCCCGGCCTCGACCGCGTCACCCTCGCCCTGGACGAGGGTCTCGACCCGCAGGTCCGTCGGCGCGTCGCCCTCCGGGGTCGCCACGGACAGGTCGCCGTCCTCGCCCTCGGTCACCGCGGGCAGCCCCTCGGGAGCGGGCTGCTCGGCGCCCTCGGGGCCGTCGAGCACCGGGGAGGCGTCGAGGACGTCGACGAGCAGGAGCACCGATCCGTCGCCCGCGGTCGGCGTCGGCGCGCCCGGCGCGTCAGCCCCGAAGTCCGAGGGGCTGACGCCGACGAGGACGCGCGAGCCCACCGTCTGGTCCACCACGCCGCTGACGAGGCCCTGGACGGTCGTCGTCGGGTCGGCCTGCAGGACGAGGCGCTGCTCGGTGCCGAACGTCGTCTGGAGCACGTCGCCGCCACCGCCGTCGACGGCGAGGACGTCGAGCGCGACCAGGTCGCCCTCCTCGACGACCCGACCGTCGCCCTCCTCGACGACCTCGGTGGTCGTCGTCGAGACGGTGACGGGGGTGTCGACCTCCAGCTCAGGGGCGGCGTCGTCGCCGACCACCTCCACGCGCGAGAGCGCGTCGTCCTCCGGTGACGGTGCGGGGTCGTCACCGCACCCGGCCACGAGGAGGGCCGGGAGCGCGACGGCGAGGGCGGCCCGGGCCGTCAGGGTGCGGGGGTGTCGCAGGTGTCGCACGAGGACCTCTCGTCGTGCCGGTCGTCCCGGCGGTCGGACCGGTGGTGACCGGCAGTGGCCACGACCGTAGCGCGCGGGTCTGCGGCGAGCCTGGCCCGGCGCTGGACGACCCCTGGGCGGCCGGGCCCCGCTGCTCGTCCGCCGACGTGGGTCGCCCACGCACGCTCGGCGCCCGCCCTCACATGCTCTCGATGAGCCGCTCCACCCGCTCGTCCACCGCCGCGAAGGGGTCCTTGCACAGGACCGTCCGCTGCGACTGGTCGTTGAGCTTGAGGTGCACCCAGTCGACCGTGAAGTCGCGGCCGTGCTCCGTGGCCGCGCGGACGAAGTCCCCGCGCAGGCGGGCGCGCGTCGTCTGCGGCGGCGACGTCGTGGCCTCGTCGACCTCGTCGTCGGTCGTCAGCCGGTCGACGAGGCCGCGGGCCGCGAGCTGGTGGTAGAGCCCTCGGCGCCGCGAGACGTCGTGGTAGGCGAGGTCCAGGCGCGCGACGCGGGCGCTGGCCAGGGTCAGGTCGTGCTTGCGCATGTAGCGCTGGAGCAGGCGCTGCTTGACCGCCCAGTCGAGCTCGCGGTCGACGAGCGTCGGGTCCTGCGTCGCGACGGCGCGCAGCCCGCGCTCCCACAGGTCGAGCACCGCCTTGGTGGTGCTCGTCGTCTCCCCCGCGTCGCCGCGCTCCACGAAGGCGCGGGCGCGCTCGAGGAACTCGCCCTGCACGTCGAGGGCGCTCACCTCCCGGCCGCTCGCCAGGCGGAGCGGGCGTCGCCCGGTCAGGTCGTGGCTGACCTCGCGGATGGCGCGGATCGGGTTCTCCAGCGCCATGTCCCGCAGCGGCGTGCCCGCCTCGAGCATGCGCAGGACGAGGTCGACGGCGCCGACCTTGAGCATCGTCGTCGGCTCGGCCATCGAGGAGTCGCCGACGATGACGTGCAGGCGCCGGTAGTGCTCGGCGTCCGCGTGCGGCTCGTCGCGGGTGTTGATGATGGGGCGAGAGCGCGTCGTGGCGCTCGAGACCCCCTCCCAGATGTGGTCCGCGCGCTGGGAGAAGCAGTACGTGGCCCCCCGCGGCGTCTGCAGCACCTTGCCCGCCCCGACGAGGACCTGGCGCGTGACGAGGAAGGGGATGAGCACGTCCGACAGGGCGCTGAACTCGCCGGCTCGCGGCACGAGGTAGTTCTCGTGGCACCCGTAGGAGTTGCCGGCCGAGTCGGTGTTGTTCTTGAAGAGGAAGATCTCCCCGGTGGTGCCCTCGTCGGCCAGCCGCGCCTCGGCGTCGCCGACGAGCCCCTCGAGGATGCGCTCCCCCGCCCGGTCGTGGACGACGAGCTGCTGGACGTCGTCGCACTCCGGCGTGGCGTACTCCGGGTGGGAGCCGACGTCGAGGTACAGCCGGGCGCCGTTCTGGAGGAAGACGTTGCTCGACCGGCCCCAGGCGACGACGGTGCGGAACAGGTAGCGCGCGACCTCGTCCGCCGACAGGCGCCGCTGCCCCTCCGCCACGCACGTGACGCCGTACTCGGTCTCGAGGCCGAGGATGCGTCGATCCATGACCTGACCCTACGTCGCGGTCCCGACGACGGACGGGCGGTCGGGCCGGTCCGCCGTCACCCCTCCTCGGCGGCGGACCCCGACGGAGGTGCGGGCGGCACGTCCTCCGGCAGCCCCGGGTGGCCCGGCGCGTCGGCGGGCGCCAGCAGGTCGGGAGTGCGCGGGGCGTCCACCGTGGGGTCGTCGTCCGACAGCAGCCGCTCGAGCAGGTCGCCCTGCACGCGCCGGAAGGACCGCCGCGGCAGCCCGCGCTCGAGCACCGCGACCTCGAGCGAGGAGGCGGGCAGGTCGCGGGAGGGGCCCGCGGTCGGGTCGGCGGGGTCGGTCGCGAGGACCCGCCGCGCGAGCGCCAGGGCGTCGGCGAGCCGCAGGTCGGGGCGCCAGCCCTCGGCGAGGACCCCGGCGAGGGCGTCGGCGGCGCCGCCGATGACGACGGCGCCGCGCTCGTCGGCGACGGACCCGTCGTAGGTCAGCCGGTAGATCTGGTCGCCCTCGCCCGAGGCGCCGACCTCCGCGACGACGATCTCCACCTCCAGCGGCTTGCTCTCGGTGGTGAAGACGCTGCCGAGGGTCTGCGCGTAGGCGTTGGCGAGGCCGCGGGCGGTGACGTCGGCGCGGTCGTAGGAGTAGCCGCGCAGGTCGGCGTAGCGGACGCCGGCCACGCGCAGGTTCTCGAACTCGTTGTACTTGCCGACCGCGGCGAAGGCGATGCGGTCGTAGATCTCGCTGACCTTGTGCAGCGCCCGCGACGGGTTGTCCGCGACGAGGGCGATGCCGGCGTCGAAGCACAGGACGACGACGGAGCGGCCCCGGGCGATGCCCTTGCGCGCGAAGTCCGCCCGGTCGCGCATGACCTGCTCGGGCGAGACGTAGAACTGCTGCGTCATGGGCGCTGGTCCTCCTCGTGCTGGGCGGTGCGGGCGTCGAGGACGCCGCGGACCACCTCGGCGACGCGCGCGTCGGGCACGCGCCGGTAGCCCGCCTCGTCGACCACGGCGACGACGGGGACGATGCCGCGGACGAGGTCGGAGCCGCCCGTGGCCGAGTCGTCGTCGGCGGCGTCGTGGAGCGCCTCGAGCGCGGTCGCCACGGCCTCGTCGACCCCCCGGGTGGGGCGGTGCAGCTTCTTCAGCGCCCCGCGCGCGAACACCGACCCCGAGCCGACGGAGTGGTGGCCCCGCTCCTCGTAGCGCCCGCCCGTGACGTCGTAGCTGAAGATGCGGCCGCGCCGGCCCGCGAGGTCGTAGCCCGCGAAGAGGGGCACGACGGCGAGGCCCTGCATCGCGAGGCCGAGGTTGCCGCGGACCATGGTCGAGAGCCGGTTGGCCTTGCCGTCGAGCGACAGCACCGCGCCCTCGATCTTCTCGAAGTGCTCCAGCTCGACCTGGAAGAGCCGCACCATCTCCACGGCCAGGCCTGCGGTGCCGGCGATGCCGACGCAGGAGTGGGTGTCGGCGGGGAAGACCTTCTCGATCTCCCGGTGGGCGATCATGCTGCCGGCCGTGGCCCGCCGGTCCCCCGCCATGACGACGCCGCCCGGGTAGGTGAGCGCCACGATGGTCGTGCCGTGCGGCGGGTCCAGCTCGGGCGGCAGGGCCCCCTGCGGCAGCGGGCGGCGCCCGGGCAGCAGCGACGGGTCGTGGCTGCCCACGAAGTCGGTGAAGGAGGCCGCCCCCGGCACGTGGAAGGCCGCGGGGAGCCGGCCGCCGGGGGGCTGGGGCGCGGGCGTGGCTGGCATCACCCGAGCGACCCTAGCCAGCACCCCCGACGGCGGCCCGTCGTCCGCGGCCGCCGGCCCCAGCCGTGGCAGGGGCGCCGCGCAGGACGCCGTCGTGGGCTGCGCCTACTGCCCGCCCTTCTGGACGAACGAGCGCACGAAGGTCTCGGCGTTCGCCTCGAGGACGTCGTCGATCTCGTCGAGGAGGTCGTCGACCTCCGCGTCGCTGCTCGACGTGGTCGTCGACGCCTGCGGCGCGGGCGCCGGCGCGTCCTCCGGCTCGTCGTCGCGGCGCTCGTGCTGACGCTGCTCCTGCGCTGCCATGGCTGCTCCCGCCCCTCGAGGACCCCGCCCGCCGGCGGCCCCGCGGGGCGGCGCCGGCGGCCCGGCTACCGCGATGGTAGGCGCCCCCCGACGTCCTCGGCGGGCGCCCCGGACGCCTCAGCCCGCCGGACGCCCCCCGGTGAGGGCGTGCACGAGCTCGGCGGCCGTGGCGCAGCGGTCGAGCAGCGCACCGGTCGTCGCCCGGGTGCCCCGCAGGGGCTCGAGCATCGGCACCCGCTGCAGCGAGGCGCGGCCCGCGACGTCGAGGATGACCGAGTCCCAGCTCGCGGCGGCCACCTCGTCGCCGTAGCGGCGCACGCACTCGCCGCGGAACCAGGCGCGGGTGTCCTCCGGCGGCGCGACGACGGCGCGCGCCACCTCGGCGGGCTCGTGCAGCAGCTCGACGGCCCCCCGGGCCACGAGGCGGGCGTGCAGGCCCCGCTCGGGGCGCAGGTCGGCGTACTGGATGTCGATGAGCGCGAGGCGCGCCGCGTCCCACGTCAGGTCCTCGCGGGACCGGAAGCCCTCGAGCAGCCGCAGCTTGGCCACCCAGTCGAGCTGGCGCGCGCAGCGCACGGGGTCCGCCTCGAGGTCGGTGAGCACCTGCTCCCACCGGGTCAGCACCTCGGCCGTGTCCGGGTCGACGGCGTCGCCCTGGCGGCGCCCGACGAAGGCGCGCGCGGCCTCCAGGTGCCGCCACTGCAGCTGGACCGCCGTCATCCGCTCCCCCGAGCGCAGCTCGAGGAGGTGGCGCAGCGTCGGGTCGTGGCTCACGGCCCGCACCGAGGCCACGGGGTGCGCCAGGGCGAGGTCGGGCATCTCCCCCGCCTCGACCATGGCGAGGACGAGCGACGTCGTCCCCGTCTTCAGGAGGGTGGCGACGGGCGAGAGGTTGGCGTCGCCGACGATGACGTGGAGGCGCCGCCACCGGTCGGCCGTGGCGTGCGGCTCGTCGCGGGTGTTGACGAGCGGGCGCTTGAGGGTCGTCTCGAGGCCGACCTCGGTCTCGAAGAAGTCGGCCCGCTGGCTCAGCTGGAAGCCGCTGCGCTCCCCCGTCTGCCCGAGGCCGACGCGGCCGGCGCCCGTCACGACCTGACGGCTGACGAAGAAGGGCACCAGGGCGCGCGCGACGTCGGCGAACGGCGTCGAGCGCGGCATGAGGTAGTTCTCGTGCGTGCCGTAGGAGGCGCCCTTGCCGTCGGTGTTGTTCTTGTAGAGGACGACGTCCCCGAGGCCGGGCGAGGCGGCGATCCGGCGCATGGCCTCGCGGGCCACCTCGTCGCCGGCGAGGTCCCAGAGCACCGCGTCGCGCGGCGTCGTCACCTCCGGGCCGGAGTACTCGGGATGGGCGTGGTCGACGTACAGGCGCGCGCCGTTGGTGAGCACGGTGTTCGCGAGGCCCGCGTCCTCGAGCTCCTCGGCCACGTGCAGGCCCGTGCCCGCGCCTCCGCCTTGGGAGGCCGCGACGTCGGGCGGGACGTCGGTGAGCTGGCTCGCGTGCGCGCGGGCCCGGTCGAGCTCGAAGCCGCGCGCGTCGCGCAGCGGGGCCTCGTCGGCGTAGTCCCAGCGCGTGCCCCGGCGCGAGCGGGTGCCGCGGCCGCCGGAGGAGGGGTCGGGGGCCGCGTAGGCGTGGACCACCCGGCCCGACAGGAGCATGGGGTTGGCCTGCGCTTCACCCGGCGCGCTGATGCCGAACTCCGTCTCCAGGCCCATGACGCGGCGCACGCCGCCGTCGCGGCCCCACGGGCCGCCGCCGTCGGGGGTCCTGCTCGCGGGGTCCTCGGCGCTGCTCATCGCGCGCGAGCCTACGGTGGGGCCCGTGAGCCGGCGACGCCCGCACGGGGCCTCGTCGCGGCCGATGACGACGTTGTAGTTGGCCGAGCGGGTGATCTCGGCGTAGTCGCGGCCGAGGTCGCGGCAGTGGCCCTCGAGCACCGACGACTTGTGCGCGAAGCCCTCCGGCGAGCCG
>NZ_JABEMA010000076.1 GCF_013004605.1 Pseudokineococcus marinus | reverse complement strand
CCCCGGGAGTCTGTGAGTCCGGCACTCCGAGACTCTGTCGCTCCGTGGTCGCGGGCGCCGGCGTGCCGTTGGTCACCTCGGCCGGTGCAGCAGCCTCGGTGGCATCGGGCTGGTCGTCGCGGTTGGAGCGGATGAGGCGGGCAACGCCGGCGGACGAGCGGCCGCTGCGGGGCGGAAGCCCGGCGAGGGCGCGGCGCGGCGAGGTGGTGGGGTCGGTACTCATCGGGTCCCTCCTGCGGTGGTGACGGCGTCGGCGGCGGCTTCGCGGTGGGAGATGCGGGCGATGATCTCTTCGCCGAGGGCTTGGAAGTCTTCGGCGAGGCCGGTGGCACTGCGGGATCGGGGGCCCTCTCCCCCGGTGGCGGGCTGGCCGGTGGTGGCGCCGCGGAGGCGCTCGTACCACTTGGGGGCGGCGAGGACGGCTTCTTCGAGCTCGTAGGCAAGCAGGCCGCGGTCGCGGGTCTCTTGGGCGGCGGCTTCGGCGTGGCGGATGGCAGTCGTGAACAGCGCATCAGGCGAGCCGAGGTCGTCGGTGATGGCGGCGCGGGCGGTGTCGCTGACGCGGCGCGCGGCGCGGTTGACGCCGAACAGGACGACGCCGAGCAGGTCGAGGTCGGGGTTGATGTCGACGACGGCCTCGAGGCGGCGCGCTACGTCACGCAGGCCCTTGCGGGAGGAGGCATCGGTCTTGACGGGGATGAGGGCCCAGCGGGCGGCCGCGAGGGCCGCTTGCTGGAGGGTCTCCTGCCCGGGAGGGCAGTCGATGAGGACGAGGTCGTAGTCCTCGACGTAGCCGGCGATGGCGTCGGCGAGGGCGGTCTTGGCGGCAGCGGGGTCCTTGTGGGCTCGCATGGTCAGGCCGGCGGCGGCCATGTCGAGCTGGGATCCGCCGACGAGGACGTCGAGGTGGTCTCGGACGCCGAGGCGGGGGGTGACGGGGGCGGAGAAGGCCAGGGCCTGGGCGAGGGCGAGCCCGTCGTCGTCGGCGTCGGTGCCGGCGTAGCCGAGCTCTTCGGCGAGGTTGCCCTGGGGGTCGAGGTCGATGAGCAGGACGCGCGCTCCCCCGGCGGCGAGCATGCCGCCGACGTTCGCGGTGATGGTCGTCTTGCCGACGCCACCCTTGCCGTTGACGACGGCGACGACGCGACTTCCCGTGTACGCCACTTCGACCTCCTGACTCTGTGACTCAGTGGCTCCGCGACGTGGGTGCCGTCGGTCGCTTCCGGACTGCGTGACTTACAGAGTTACGCAGTCCGCGCTTTGAATCCGACACCGACACGCCACGGCTTTAACGCAGACGGTCGGGGGTCCGGTGGCTGCAGCTCTGTTACTCACCGTCTCTGTGCTCACCAACTCAGCGCCTCTGTTGCTCAGTGAGTCTGTGACTCCGGTAATCCGTGACTACGTGGGCCAGGGCCAGTGGTTGAGCCGGCTGCCGGCGTCTGCGGGGGTGGGGATGCCGGTGGCGCCTTGCCCGTCGTAGGCGTGGGCGAGGAGGAGGTTCCGGGCGTCGAGGACGGCGTCGTAGTAGAGCTGTTGGTTGCCGCGGGTGTAGGCGTCGAGGACTGCGGCGATCTTGATGGCGTGGCGTCGGGTGAGACCGATGACGTCGTCGTCGCCGGCGAGGGGTGCGTCGAGGAGCTGTTGGCGGAGCTCATCGGGGGTGGGCTCGCTCATCTGTCCGTCCGGGGTGGGGGAGTGGGTGGTCGGGCCTGTGCGGGCTCGAGGCGCGGGGTGCTGCTGGTCTCGTGGCCGAGGCGCGTGGCGCGACGGCGTCGCGCTGAGAGCAGCATCGCCGGAGGCGATCCCGCCGGCGCCCGTCGGTTGTGTGGCGTGGGCGCGGAGGGCGGGTCACCCGGCGCGGCGGTGTGCGTCGGGTGACCCGCCCTGTGCCTCAGGGGGTGTGGGTCCAGGCGGGCGGGATCTGGGCGGCGAGGATCTGGGCGGCGAGGTCGGCGAGGCTGTTGTCGGGGTCGGCCTTGTGGGCGGCGTCGATGGCGAGGGCGGCGCGGGCGCCGTGGCCGGAGTACCAGGCGAGCAGGGCGGTGGCGGCCCAGGCGTGGGCGGCGGGGGAGCCGGTGGCGTGGGCGGCGGTGCGCATGAGCAGGTCGAGTGCGGCGGGCAGGTTCTGGCCGGGGCGCTGGGTGGGCTCTCCGGGGGCGGCGATCATCGCCCGGACGGCGTCGAGGTGGGCGGTGCCGGTCTGGTGGTCGATGCCGGTGCCGTCGGTGGCGGCGTGGGTGATGACGAGGTCTCGCCAGGCGGGGTGGGTCAGGACGGCTGCGAGGCGCCCGTAGGTGGTGGCGTCTACGTCCTCGGGGGTGGTCATGGCGGTGGTCCAGACCTTGAGGGCGGTGAGGGTGTTGTCGGGGTCGGTGGCCGGGTGCTGGGTGGACCAGGCGGCTCGTGCTGCTTCGGCGTGGCGTCGGGCGGTGGGGGAGGCCGGGGCGGGGATGAGGTCGGCGCGGCTGCTGACGAGCGCGCGGCCCTTGGTGACGTCGGTGGCGCGGATGACGGTGGCGTCGAGGTCGCCGATGGGTAGTCCGTCCGGGGGGCAGCAGGCGGGGTCGGCACAGGTGGTGGAGCCGTAGGCGGTGGGGGTGGCCCACAGGGCGGCCCGGACGGGGTGGCGGGCTTCGTCGAGCGCGGCGGTGAGGGTGGCGGCGGCTCGGCGTCCGGCGGGGCGCTGGTCGTCGGGGGTGTAGGTGATGAGGATGCAGGTGCTGGTGTGGGTGGTGGCCAGGGTGACGAGGTGGGCGACGGCGGAGGGGTCCTCGAGGGCGGGCAGGTCGATGCGGACGACGGGGCCGATGAGGTTGCGGGGGCCGCGTAGGCCGACGAGGACGAGCGCGTCGGTGGGCTGGAAGCCAAGGGTGGAGGCGACGGCGGCGAGGACCTCGCGGGCCTGGTCAATGCGGATGACGTCCATGGGGGTCTCCTGTGCTCGTGGGTGAGGTGGGCTGGGAGGTGATGGGGGCGTTGGCCCCGTGTGACCACCCCCCGCCCCCTCCCGGCATGGAGATGAGCGCCGGTGGAGCGGGCGTAGGCACCCGTAGGGCGCGGCGGAGCCGCGAGCCGGGGTCTACCCCGCAGGGCGGTGGCTCGTCGGCGGGCTCAGCGACCGAGGAACGAGGGAGCGCAGCCGGCGAGGTGGCGCCCGGAGGGGTCGAGCGCAGCGAGCCCCGGCTTGCCGAGGCCGTGGAGGCGGCGAGCATCGGAAGCCGGGAGGGAAGGCGCAGCGCAGCGCGACCGTAGGCCGCTCCGGGAGAGCCGCAGGCTCCTGTCTTGAAGCCGTGCAACGGTCGACGGTGACCGCGGGCTGGACCTCAGCTGGTGGGTTGGTCGTCCTCGTCGACGGCCTCGACGGGGCTGGCGGCGGCGTCGGCGTAGGCCCGTGCGATGTAGTCCTCGAGGCGGTCGCGCTCGATCCGCCACTGGCCGCGGCCGCCGACCTTGATCGCGGCGAGGGAGCGGTCGCGCAGCAGGGCGTAGACCTGCGCGACGGAGACGTTGAGCTCTTCGGCGACCTGGGGCACGGTCAGGAACCGCCGCGGCGGGGACGGCTCGGGAGGCGGGGTGCTCACGGGCGGCGACGCTAGCCACCCAAGCCCCGGGGGCGCTGCGGTGGTCCACAGCGCCCCCGGTGGTGCCGGTCAGCGGTCTCGGTGGTCCTGGGGACGGTCGAGCAGGACCCAGGCGTAGGTGGGTCCCTCGTCGAGGTCGACGAGGTCGCAGATGTAGGTCACGCCGTACTCGTCGCTGTGCCGGTCGCCGGCGTGGGCTGCGTCGCAGGCCGGGAACAGCTCGTCGTCCAGGCCGCTGTCGTCGACGTCCATGGGGTCCTCCTCGATGGTTGCTCCGCCGCGGGGTGCGGCGGGTCGGCGTCCCGGGGTGGCAGGGCGAGGGTGGGCCGTCAGGGCTCGGCGGAGCCGACCGCGTAGCGGCGCGCAGCGGCCTTGACGGGTCGGGGTCCCCGTCCTGCCAGGCTGGGACGACCTGCCGCTCCAGCTCTGGTGACCACCACGTCGCCCAGGGGAACGCTGCGCGGCCGCAGGCCGCTCCGAGAAGGGCCCGCAAGCCCCGGCAGCTCGCTGCTTTGATGCCTGACATGGCCACCACCGCACCGCGCAGCCAGTTTTACTACCCGCTGCTAGGCCTGGCGGCCGCCCTCCTGGTGACTAGCCTGCTCATCGCGATCGTGGGCGGCGCCACGAGGCCTGCGCTGTACGTCTTCGTGGTCGCCTCGATCGTCATCGTGCTTGCCAACGCCCGAGAGTGGCGGCACCAGCACAGGCAGCAGAGCACCTGACGTCGGCGGACAAGAGTTCTGGTCCTTCCCGTCACCGGAGGGTGTCAGCGCCGCCGGCGGGCGTCGAGGGCGCGTGCCGCGTCGCTGCGCGATGGCCCTGCGGGCCTCCCTGGACCCCACCGTCGCCGCCGACGGGCGGCATCTGTCGGGGGGACGGGGGCAGAGCAGCGGCCCGTACTGCGCGCTCGAGGACCTGGTCCTGACGAGAGGGGGGCCGTGCCCGGTCGGCGTCAGCCGGCGGGGTGCGGGCCTGGTGAGGGGTGGGTCCCGTCGTCCCCGGTGTGGGCGGGTGGAGCCGCGTGCGAGCTCGGGCCGTCCACGTGGGGGCGAGGGGCAGTTCAGCCAAACGGCGAGCGTGGAGGGGACGCGGTCAAGTGCCGCTGGAGCGCTCGACGGCGGTGGCGACGAGCTGGGGGAGATCGACGTCGAGGGTGAGGTCGTGGCTGGTGGCCACGACGACGACCCGGTCGTCGACGAGGGCGTAGGCGCGGGTGCCGTACCCGGAGGCGTTGTAGACCTGGACGTCGATCGGGTCGAGTCCGGCGGCTTCTGCGGCGCCGGCTGCCATGGCCCGGTCGGCTTCGACGCGGCGGATGTCGGGGCACTCGGTCGGTGTGGTGGGTAGGTAGTCCCACAGGGTGTCGACGTCGTCGGCGTCGGGGCGGTAGGCGCCGGTCCAGACGGTGCCGGCGAGGTCATCGTCGGTCTTGACGTCGTAGCGGTAGAAGTCCCCGTCTCCGAGGAGCTCGCGGTGGGGGTCGCGCACGGCCTCGCAGCGGGTCACTGAGCCGATGGGGGTCTCGACTTGGGCGTCGACGACCTCGAGCTGCTGCAGGTCGCTCGGCTGCAGCAGCCCTTGCGGCGCTGCTGGGGGCTGCGCGCAGGCGGTGGCGCTGAGACCGGCGAGCAAGGCGACCGTGGCGGCGGTCCACGGCCGGTGCGCGCAGCAGTCCATGACGTCTCCCGGTACCTCGGGTGCTTTGCCTCAAGTGGTCCGGCGGGCGATTTGGTCGCCGGTGGTGCCGGTGCTGGCTGTCGGGCGCCGGCCTGGGGGACGGGGGGACCTCCAGGCCGGCGCGGGACTCATCATCGCCGACCCGGTCGGCGGTGCGCGGACGACTGGTTCCGGGCTGCGCGCAGCGCCTCGCGCGCCGCTGCCGCCCCGGCCGCGGCCTCGGTCCCACTGGCTCGCTGGGTGTCCTCGAGGACGCGGCGCTCGTCCCGGGCCCGGGCCAGGGCGCGGGTGTGGGCTTGGGCGGCGGCCGAGGTCTGGGAGGGGGAGCGCTGGGGGGTGCCTGCGTCGGTGACCCAGGCGGCGAGGCGGTGTCGGACCCAGCCGGGGACGTGGCGGACGCCTGTGGTGTGGGGCCAGGGCGTGCCGTCGGGTCGCTCGTCGAGGGCGCGCAGGGTGTCGCGCAGGGTCCAGCCGGCGAGCCAGAACTCCCGCAGCAGGGCGACCACCCAGGGCGCGGTGGTGGCCCGCAGCGGTGGGCACAGGGTTCGGGCGGTGGCAGCGGCAGCGGCCATCTCCGGCCTCGTGGCCGGTCGTCGCGACGGCGGCCATGCGGTGAGCGGACGATCTGCGGTGGGGGGACTGAGTTTCGCGCGCGCGCCCGCGCGGGGGTCTCCTTCGGAGACCGCTTCGCGGGATGGGGTGCCAACTTCATGCACACCCGTCGGAGTGGGGGCCGGCTGGGCGTCCTCCCGGCCAGTGGCCGCAGAAGCGGGGGAGGGGCTGGTGAGCAGGCGCAGGGCGTGGGGGACGGCAAGGACGTAGAGCGCGGCGTCGGCGCCGTCGTCGCCGGCCATGGCGGCGGCTCCGGCGGAGCGGCCGGTGGCCACGAGCCCGAGCAGGCCGGTGGCGCGCAGCCAGGCCAGGACGCGGGCGACGGTGCGCCGCGAGCGGCCGGTGCGCTGGGCGAGGTGGTCCCAGGTGGGGCGGGTGGTGGCCCAGGTCCAGTCCGCGCACAGGGCGACCTCGCGGGCGATTGCGAGGTAGCTGGCCACGCGGTCGGCGCGCCAGGTCGCCACGTCGGGGTGGGCCGCGACGGCTGCGAGCCAGCGACGCTGGCCGGGGCAGCGGGTCGATCCGCGCGGGATCGCCGCGGCGATGGCCGCGGGGTGACGTTCGAGGGCCCGTCGTCCGAGCAGGGCCAGATGCCCGCGACGACGCCGCCGGGCCCCCCGTGCGGGGGGACTGCTGGGCGTGTCGGGGATCGGGTCTGGCCCCTGCCGGTGGGCAGGGGTTATCGTCAAGGCACAACAACGCCTCTCTGGCCGAGGGACGTACTTGGACCGGCTGACAACCGGTCATCTGCTTCAAGACGAGGCCCCCGTTGGCGCGGGGGCCTTCGTCGTGTCTAGGGCGCTGCCCTAGCCGACTCGCTGCAGCGGCAGCTCCTCCTGGTCACTCGAGGCGTAGACCTGCTGGTCCCACCACGCGGGGCGCCCTTGCTCATCAAGCTGCTCGTGCTCGAGGAGGGCGTCGAGGTAGGCGGCAACGGACATCCCCAGCGCGCCGGCCGCGGCCTGAGCCTTGGCCATGTTGTGCGGGGCGACGCGGGCGTAGAGCGTGGCCGAGGCGCCTGCCGGGCGCGCCTGCCTTCCCTTGATCCGTGCCATGACGATCACCCTTCACCGCGGTTGCTTGCTAGGTGCGCACATTTCCCGCGACACGCCGACGCTGCTTGCAATCAGGTCAGCGCCCCTAGGTCGACGCCCCGGTCCGCGAGGAAGGGGCGCGGGTCGGTGCGCTCTCCGCCGAGGTGGACCTCGAAGTGCAGGTGGCAGCCGGTGGAGTTGCCGTCGGAGCCGACGCGGGCGATCTGCTGGCCGGCGGCGACAGACTGGCCGACGTCGACCAGGACGTCGGGGGCGTACATGTGGGCGTAGTAGGTCTCGACGTCGCCGGCTCCGGCAGAGTGGTCGACGACGATCAGGTGGCCGTAGCTGCTGGCCGACCCGGCCCTAGTGACCACGCCGGCGGCGGCGGCGTAGATGGGCGAGCCGCAGCCGGGCGCGAGGTCGATGCCGCCGTGGAGCTTGTAGATGCCGGTGACGGGGTTGGTGCGCATCCCGTAGGGGCTGGTGAAGGATCCGCCGGCCGGGGCTGTCCAGCCGCCAGCGGTCACGTCGGCGGCGGGCACAACCTCGGTGCCGGGCACGCACGCCTCGGCGGCGCTGGCAGGCAGGGTGGCGGCGAGGTCGGGGTTGCCGGACAGGACCGAGACGATCTGCACGGCGTCGTCCCAGTAGGGCTCGTAGTGGTAGGGATCGGCGTTGTGCTGGGTGGCGTGGGCGGCCAGCGTGGGCGGCATCGACGCCCACCCGTCGACCTTGACCAGGGCGCGGAAGAAGTTGGTGGCGGCGATCCGCGGGGTCATGCGGTCCTGGTAGGACCCCCAGGCGCCGTTGGAGCGCTGCTGGAACAGGCCGCGGGAGTCGGGGCCGACCTTGTCCCCGTAGTCCACGTTGATGAGCGTCGACTCACCGATGGCGGTCATCACCCCGACGGTCTGCGCGCGCTCGTCGAGGCCGAGGTCGCGGGCGGCCTGGATGACGGCGGCGGCGTTGGTGATTTGCTCGCCCTGGTAGGCGCCGATGGTGGCCGGGAGCTGGGTGGGTGCGCTGTTGGCGGCCGCGACGATGACCGGCTGCGTCGGCTGCGCGGACGGCGCTGGGGGAGCGGTGGCCGCCGGGCGGCAGGTGGCCGAGGGGTCGTTCTGTCCGCCGGTGGCGGCGATCATCACCACGCCGGTGCACCCGCCGGCTCCGACCAGCAGCAGGCCCGCGACGACGGCGGCGGCGACCTTCACGACGGCGGGATGGCGCGCTCGACGAGCCAGTCACCGTCGGCGCGGACCAGGACGACGGTGTAGGCGCCGGCGTCGGTGTCGACGGCGACTTCGGTCCGGTAGGGCGTGCTGGTGTCCTCGAGGAAGCGGGCGGAGTCCTCCACGACGCTGGAGACGGGCACGTTGGCGACGTCGGTGGACTCGTAGATGGCTCGGGCCTGGGGGGTGAAGTACCCCTCGACGCCGGTCCACCAGGCGTCCTGCGCGAGGTCGATGCGGCTGAACGCGCGCAGGAAGGCGGTGGCCCGGTCCTCGGCCGCGCTGGCGACCTCGGGCGCGACGGTCTCCTCGGTGGTCGGCAGCTCGTCCCCGTGGTCGTCCATCGGTGGCGCAGCCGTCGCCGGGGCCGTGGCGTACCCCTCGTCCGAGGGGCCCGTGCCCCCCGGTGGGGGACTGGACGGGCCGAGCGCTGTCGGTGTCTGCTGTGACGCTGCGGTCGAGGGGACGGACGCGGTGTCCTGCGGACTGCTACAGCCCGTCAGGACCACTGCGCCCAGCAGCAGGGCGACGAGGGGGGCTCGACGGTGCGTCATGACGTCTTCCCCTCGGACGTCGACGCCGGAGCCTCCGCGCCAGCCTCCGTGGCCGCCGGCACCAAGGGCCGCCCCTCTGCGATGGCGTCGCGGATGTCGGGCCAGCTAAGCCGCCAGGAGTTGCCGATCTTGCGGCCGGGCAGCTGTCCCCGGCGCAGCAGCTCGTTGACGGTCCGGTCGTGGACGCCGAGCAGGTCGGCCAGCTGCTTGATGCCGACGATGCCGGGCTCGTCGACCTCGGGCTCGCGGGCCTCGGAACGCTGGGCGCTCTCGGGGCCGACGACCGCGGCCAGCACGGCCGGTCGCCAGAAGCGCCAGGAGCCACCGACGCGGACGCCGGGGATGCGCCCGGCGTGGGCCCAGTTGCGGGCCGTCTGCGGGGTCACGGCCACCAGCGCGGCGGTAGCGCGCAGGTCCAGCAGTCGCGGGTGCATCCATCCAGCTCGTCGGTCGAGGGGGGCACTGGTCAGCTCCCCGAGTGGCGGCACCATCCCACGTCCCCCCCTCCGCAACGTCTTGTTGCCCGCACTTCCTCGCGATCACCATATGTTGATAGGGTGCAACATACAGTGACTTAGCGTCGGACCGCCCAGAACGGGCGACTACCGTCAGGACCGACACAAGGGGGAGCGACATGGCCGAGCAGCCACGCCAGGTCCTCGGAGGTGCGCAGCGGGTCGCGCGCTACACCGAGCAGGAGCAGCACGAGCAGGCAGCGGCCACGCCCACGGCCGACGCTCAGGCGCCCGCAGAGCGCCCGGGCGGCGTCGACGGCCTGCTGACGCCGGCGACCGCGCCGGCCGAGGTACAGGCGCCGGCTGCGGCGCGGACCTCGGTGCAGGTCGCGCCGCGCACCCGTCCGGCACCGGCCCGCTGGGGCTGGCGCGGGCGGCTGTCGCGGGCCACGGGCGGGCTGATGAAGCTCACGCCGGGCGAGGAGGAGCAGGCCCACCGTCAGGCCATCTCCGCCATCCGCCTGGCGACCTGGCCGCGGGCGGTCAACATCATGGTCACCAACCCCAAGGGCGGAGTCGGCAAGACCCCGACCTCGCTGCTGCTGGCCGGCATCCTCGGTCACGTCCGCGGCGGGTACGTCGTGGTCTGGGAGGCCGCCGAGTCGGTCGGGACACTCTCGCGTCGCGGCGAGGGCGAGCCTCAGCGCGGGATGGCCGAGCTGCTGGCCGGCGCCGGGTCGGTCACCTCGGCCGGGACCCTCGGGGTCTACACCGCCCCGCAGACCTCCCACGCAGACGTGATCGGCTCCGTCGCCGGACGGCCCGTGCTGAGCGCCGACGACGTCCTGGCCACACGGGCACTGCTGGACACCTACTACCGGGTGACGGTCACCGACACCGGCAACAACCCCCAGCACGACGCCTACGTGGCCGCCCTGCGCACCGCCGACGCGGTGGTGATCCCGTGCCTGGTCTCCATCGACTCCCTCAACGGTGTCGAGGAGGTCCTGGCGACCATCGCCGCCGAGGAGCAGCGCAGCGGCCACGCCCTGCCTGCGCAGGCGGTCGTCGTGCTCTCCCACGACGGCGGGCCGGAGGACGACCACATCGCCACGGCCATCCGCGCCCGGCTCGAGGAGCTGCACGTGACGGTCGTCGAGGTGCCCTTTGACCCGGCTATCCGCCTGGGCGGCAAGCTCACCCTGGGCGACCTCAGCGAGGCATCGACCCGCGCCTGGACGGCGGCCGCGGCCGCCGTCGTGGCGGCCCTGAGCGCCGCCCCCACCGACGTCGACCTGGTGCGCGAGCTCCAGGCCGCCCGTCGCCCCTCGGGCGACGTCCCCGCCACCGCGACCGCCGGTCAGAGCTGAGAAGGAAACCCCGATGACGAACCCTCTTGACGGGATCATCCCCAACTTCACGATCTTTGGTGCCGAGTTCACCGAAATCTGGCAGAAGCTCGCCGCGGGCCTGTGGGGCCTGGCCATCCTCATCGCCGTCGGCTACCTCGCCCACGGCATCCTCGGCATCGCCCAGAACCGCGGCGGTCACCCGGGCAACCTGCGTGAGTCCAAGAAGGAGGCGCTGAACGCCGGCATCGCCCTCGGCGGGCTCATCGCCCTAGCCGTCATCGTCGGCATCTTCATCGCCATCTTCAACGTCTGACCCCGGGGCCCTTCCCGCGTCAGGCCCGCCTCACGTACCGCACCAACCCGCGAATGAGGACCCATGAGCGCCACGGCACGCACTGCTGACCGAGCACCTGGCTCCCACTCCAGCGTCCCTCGCTGGGCGTGGGTGGTCATGGTGCTGCTGCTGCTCGTGGCGGTCGTGGCCGTCACCGTCGCGGTCTTCGCACCACGAGGGCAGCAGTCGCTGGGGGCAGCGCCCGAGGAGGGCGCACCCCCGGCGGCGCCGGTGGCGCCGACGCCGTCCGCCTCTCCCTCGCCCTCTCCCGGCCAGACCGAGGCACCCGAGCAGGCCAGCGGGTGCCTCGGCGGCCCCGCCGAGCTGGACGCCGCGGTCCTCGCGGCCCAGGAGCAGGCACCTCTCACCGCGGAGGGCGCGGCGTCCTTCGCGGCCACGGTCTTCCGCTGGGCCACCGGGTCCCCCGCAGCACCGTTCCAAGCCGACACGGCCGAGCAGGTGCTCTCCTCGGATGCGACCGATGCGGCGCAGGCCATCTCGGGAACCCAGGACGCCGCGGGGACGACGTCCTCGACGTCATTCGCGGACGGCCGCTACTACGTCGAGAGCTACGACGGCACCAGCGCCATCGTCTCGGTCTTGGGTACCGGGTCGGGCACGGTGAACGGCGCTGCCGTCGCAGAGGCGCAGGTGTGGGGGTCTCTGCGCCTCGAGGCCGTGAATGGCACCTGGCGTCTGCAGGATGTGACGGACGGACGTTCCGTCGAAGACCTTGAGCGCATCGGCACGCCCTACGTGGGCGGGTGCTGATGGCTGCGGAGACCCCGTCCTTCTGCGACCTGCCCGGGGTCGCCTGGACGCCCAGGTGCCGGATTGCTGACGGAGCCGAGACGGTCAGCCAGGTCATCGACGCGGCCTCGGACCCCCTTGGTTACCTGGCCGACAGCCTCCAGGCCGCCGCGGCGGGCCTGGCGGGTGTGGTGCTGCCGGCGCTGGAGTCGTTGACGCACCCGGACCTGTCGGCCGAGTGGTTCGTCTCGGCGTACGCGGTGTCGTGGGCCCTGTCGATCTTCGTGTTCGTGGTCTTCCTCGGGTGGAACTTCCTCGGTCTCTCGCGGCGCCGGGTCTCCGGTGACGACGTGATCGAGACGGTGACCTTCTACACGCCGCTGTTCTTGGGCGGGGCGCTGCTCGGCCCGCTCCTGGGAAACATGGTCCTGGGCCTGACCGGCGCGCTGACGGACTCGATCATCCGGTGGGGCATCGCCGGCAGCGTCGAGGAGACCACCGGAGCGCTCAACGACGCCATCGCGGCGGGCAACTCCGCGCAGATGGTCGGCG
>NZ_JABEMA010000075.1 GCF_013004605.1 Pseudokineococcus marinus | reverse complement strand
AGGGGGGCGCCACCGGCCAGGCCCACGAGGGCCGAGGTGGCGGCGGCGTCCCCCGCCGAGGGGCCCGCTCCGCCCGGGTCCCCGCGTCGGGCGGCCTCCGCCAGGTCCTCCACGGCACGGCGCAGCCAGCCCTCTCGGGGCCGCTCCTCCACACGGGGGGAGAGCGCGGCGGCCAGCACGGGCACGAGCGGCTCGGGCACGCCGTCGAGGTCCGCGGCGCCGCGGCGCACCCGGTCGAGGACGACGGGCCAGGGGCCGCGCCCGAACGGCGGGCGCCCCGTCGCGGCGAAGGCCGTCGTCGCCGCCCACCCCCACCAGTCCGCGGCGGGGCCGGCCTCGGCGCCGTCCGCCAGCTCGGGGGCGAGGTAGCCCGGCGTGCCCATGACGAGGTCCGCGCTGGTCAGCCGCACGTCGTCGGCGACCTTGGCGATGCCGAAGTCGATGACGACCGGGTCCCCGTCGAGCATGAGGACGTTGGCGGGCTTGAGGTCGCGGTGGACGACGCCCGCGTCGTGCACCGCGGCGAGCGCCTGGCCGAGGCCGTCGGCGAGGCGGGCCAGGGCGGCCGGGGCGAGCGGCCCCTCCTCCTGCACGTGCTGCTCGAGGCTGCGCCCCGGGACGAACTGGGTGACGACGTACGGCTGCGGCCCGTCGGGGTCGGCGTCGAGCACCTCGGCGACGAGGCGGTGGCGCACGCGGCGCAGGACGGCGACCTCGCGCCGCAGCCGCTCGCGCGCCGAGGGGTCGCCGGCGACGTGCGGCCGCAGCACCTTGAGGGCGACGGCCCGGTCGGCGGGGTCCAGGGCGAGGTGCACGACGCCCATGCCGCCCTCGCCGACCTGGTGCACCAGGCGGTAGGGCCCCAAGCGCTGCCCGACCAGGCGCTGCCCGACCAGAGGTCCTCGTGCGCCGGGTCGCGCCCCCGGACCCCGCTGCTCCACGCGCCCTCCCGCTCCGCCCGCGACCGGTGGTCGCGACGCCCTCGCCGTCCGCCACGGTACGACGTCCCGCAGCGGCTCCGGGCCGCCGCCGACCGCCGCCGAGGGGCTCGCCGCGGCGTGCGGCCCCGCCGCGGTCGCCACTACGTTCGGGTGCCAGGGGGCCGGCCGCGCCGCGCCCCGCCCCGGCGCCCACGGCGCCGACCGACCCCGAGGAGGCGCCCGGTGCCCGGCACGCACACGGACGAGCATCAGCCGGCGACCGCCGGCGCGGGCCTGCCGCAGGGCCTGCCCGAGGAGACGCCCGCGCCCGCCGGGCAGGAGCTGCCCACCCCCGAGGAGCGGACGCAGGTGCCGGCGGAGGGCGAGGGGTACGACGTCGTCGTCGTCGCCAACCGCCTGGCCGTGGACCGCGACGGCACGGACAAGGACGGGCATCCGCGCTGGAAGCGCTCGCCCGGCGGCCTCGTGACGGCGCTCGAGCCCGTCATGCAGTCCCAGGAGGGGGCCTGGGTCGGCTGGCCCGGCAGCCCGGGCGACGCCGAGGACGCCGTCAGCGAGCCCTTCGACTGGGGCGGCATGCACCTCGTGCCGGTCTCGCTGTCCGCGGAGGAGGTCCAGGGCTTCTACGAGGGATTCTCCAACGGCACCCTCTGGCCGCTGTACCACGACGTCATCGTGGCCCCCGAGTACCACCGGCAGTGGTGGGAGGACTACGTCGCCGTCAACGAGCGCTTCGCGGCGGCGGCCGCCGAGGTGGCCGCCGAGGGCGCCGTCGTGTGGGTGCAGGACTACCAGCTGCAGCTCGTGCCGGCGATGCTCCGGGCGGCGCGGCCGGACCTGTCCATCGGCTTCTTCAACCACATCCCCTTCCCGCCCTACGAGATCTTCGCCCAGCTGCCCTGGCGCCGGCAGGTCCTCGAGGGCCTCCTCGGGGCCGACCTGCTCGGCTTCCAGCGGCCCGGCGACGCGCAGAACTTCCTCCGCGCCTGCCGCCGGTCGCTGCAGCTCGTCCCCCGCCAGCAGGCCGTCGAGGTGCCGGCCGCGGACGGGGGGCGCCGGAGGGTGACCGCCCGCGCCTTCCCCATCTCCATCGACGCCGCGGCCATGGACGAGCTCGCGCGCTCCCCCGAGGTGCGCGAGCGGGCCCGCCAGATCCGCGCCGACCTCGGCGACCCCGACACGGTGGTCCTCGGCGTCGACCGCCTCGACTACACCAAGGGCATCGGGCACCGGATCAAGGCCTTCGCCGAGCTCCTCGACGACGGCCTCCTGCGCGCCGACGAGACGATCCTCGTGCAGGTGGCGACGCCGAGCCGCGAGCGCGTCGAGCAGTACCGGCTGCTGCGCGAGGACATCGAGCTGCAGGTCGGCCGCGTCAACGGCGCCCACGGCACCCTCGGCCACCAGGTCGTGCAGTACCTGCACCACAGCTACGGGCGCGAGGAGATGGCGGCGCTGTTCCAGGTCGCCGACGTCATGCTCGTCACCAGCCTGCGAGACGGCATGAACCTCGTCGCCAAGGAGTACGTCGCCGCCCGCCACGACGAGCGCGGGGCGCTCGTGCTCTCGGAGTTCACCGGCGCCGCCGACGAGCTCGGCCAGGCGCTGCACGTCAACCCCCACGACATCGACGGCCTGAAGTCGGCGGTCGTGCAGGCCGTCGTCATGGGCCCGCGCGAGCAGCGCCGGCGGATGCGGTCCCTGCGGCGGCGCGTCTTCGAGCACGACGTCCAGCGGTGGGCGCGCGACTTCCTCGCGGCGCTGCGCCCGGACGTCGGGGCGGACGTCGGCGCCGAGGCGGTCGAGGGCGGCGCGAGCGGGTCCGGAGAGCACGGGAGCCGCTCGTGACCGCCGACGGCGGCGCGGCCGGGCGCCTCGACGACGGGCTCGAGGAGGCGCTCGCCGCCCTCGCGGCCTCACCGCGGCCGCTCGTGGCGCTGGACTTCGACGGCGTCCTCGCGCCCCTCGTCGACGACCGCGACGCCGCCCGGCCGCTGGAGCGCTCCTCCGCCGCCCTGGCGGCGCTCGCCGGCCTCGAGGGCGAGCGCGCCGTCGCCCTCGCCCTCGTCTCCGGCCGCCCCCTGGCCTCCCTCGTGCCGCTGGCGGCCCCGCCCGCCGCGGCGGCGCTCGTGGGCAGCCACGGCGCGGAGGTGCGGATGCCCGGGGACGAGGAGCCGAGCGCCCCCCTCGACGCGTGGCAGGAGGCCCTGCTCGGCGACGTCGTGGCACGGGCCCGCGCCGTCGTCGCCGACCACCCCGGCACCGACCTCGAGGTGAAGCCCGCGGGCGCCGTGCTGCACACCCGCACCGCGGACGTGGCGACCGCCTCGGCCGCCCAGCGGGCGCTCGTCGACGGCCCGGGGCGCCTGCCCGGCGTCCGGGTGCTCCGCGGCAAGGACGTCGTCGAGCTCGCCGTCCTCGACGTCGACAAGGGCCGCTCGCTGGAGGCGCTGCGCGAGGACCTCGGCGCCACGGCCGTGCTCTACGCGGGCGACGACGTCACCGACGAGCACGCCTTCGCCGTGCTGCGCGACGGCGACGTGGGCGTCAAGGTCGGCGACGGCGGGACGGCGGCGCGCCACCGCGTCGCCGGGCCCGAGGACGTCGCCCTCCTCCTCGAGCGCGTCCTGGCGCTGCGCACCGGCTGACCGGAGGGCGGCACGAGGACGGCGTCCGCGGTGCCCGGCGTGCGCGGGACCGGTGAGGCCCCGAGGCTGGGAGCGGTCCAGCCCGCGGCCGCCGCCCGCCCGTCCGTCCCCAGGAGGACACCGTGAGCCAGCCCGCCCAGCAGCAGACGCCCCCCGGCTCGACCGCCGACCTGGACCCCCAGCCGGACCACGGCGAGGAGAGCTACCGCGGCTCCGGCCGCCTCGAGGGCAAGGTCGCCCTCGTCACCGGCGCCGACAGCGGCATCGGCCGCGCGGTCGCCCTGGCGTACGCCCGCGAGGGCGCCGACGTCGCCGTCTCCTACCTCGACGAGCACGACGACGCCCGCGAGACCGCTCGCTGGGTCGAGGAGGCCGGCCGGCGGGTGCTCCTGCTGCCCGGCGACCTGGCCGACCCGCAGCACTGCCGTGACGTCGTCACCCGGACGGTCGACGAGCTCGGCCGCCTCGACGTCCTCGTCAACAACGCGGCCTTCCAGATGTCGCACGAGAGCATCGAGGAGATCCCCGACGAGGAGTGGGACCACACCCTCGCGGTCAACCTCAGCGCGCTGTTCCACCTGACGAAGGCCGCTGCGCCGCACCTGGGGCCGGGCGCGTCGGTGATCAACAGCTCCTCGGTCAACTCCGACCAGCCCAGCCCGCAGCTGCTGCCGTACGCGGCGACGAAGGCGGCCATCGCCAACATCTCCGCGGGGCTGGCGCAGATGCTCGGCGAGCGCGGGATCCGCGTGAACAGCGTCGCCCCCGGCCCGGTGTGGACGCCGCTCATCCCCTCGACGATGCCCCCGGAGGCCGTCGAGTCGTTCGGGGCGCAGACGCCGCTCGGACGGCCCGGCCAGCCCGCCGAGATGGCGCCCGTCTACGTGATGCTCGCGAGCGACGAGGCGAGCTACGTGTCGGGCGCGCGGATCGCCGTCACGGGGGGCAAGCCCGTCCTGTAGGCCCGCGCGGGGCCCCTCCCGCGCACTCCCCCGGCACGCGCCCGGTGCGCGCGCGCCCGACCGCGACGGCGGCGCCCCACGGCACCGCCGTCGTGGTGCATGATGTGCCCGCACGGCGACGTCGCCGTCCCCCGCAGGGGCACGGCACGACGCTGCGCCCGCCCGGTGAGCGGCCTCGCAGCAGAGGCCGCGCCCGGTCGGCCGCGGTCGCGCGCTCGGAGCAGAGCCGCACGCCCGCAACCGCAGTCGCACGCCCGGCACCGAGGGCTCCCCCTCGACCGCCGCCACCCCTACGACGGATCGTCCGGCACGTACCTGCCGGTGGGAGGACACACCATGGCAACGGTCACCTACGACAAGGCCTCGCGCATCTACCCGGGCGGCGACAAGCCGGCCGTCGACGCGCTGGACCTGCACATCGAGGACGGCGAGTTCCTCGTCCTCGTCGGCCCCTCGGGCTGCGGCAAGTCCACCTCGCTGCGCATGCTCGCCGGCCTGGAGGACATCAACGCGGGCCGCATCATGATTGGCGACCGCGACGTCACCGACGTCCAGCCGAAGGACCGGGACATCGCGATGGTGTTCCAGAACTACGCGCTGTACCCGCACATGACGGTCGCCGACAACATGGGCTTCGCCCTGAAGATCGCCGGCGTCAACAAGGGCGAGATCCGCACCCGCGTCGAGGAGGCCGCCAAGATCCTCGACCTCACGCAGTACCTCGACCGCAAGCCGAAGGCCCTCTCCGGCGGCCAGCGCCAGCGCGTCGCCATGGGCCGCGCGATCGTCCGCCAGCCGCAGGTCTTCCTCATGGACGAGCCGCTGTCGAACCTCGACGCCAAGCTCCGCGTCCAGACCCGCACGCAGATCGCGCAGCTGCAGCGCCGCCTCGGCGTCACCACGGTCTACGTCACGCACGACCAGGTCGAGGCCATGACGATGGGCGACCGCGTCGCCGTCCTCAAGGACGGCCTGCTCCAGCAGGTCGCGACGCCGCGCGAGATGTACGACCGCCCGAAGAACGTCTTCGTCGCGGGCTTCATCGGCTCGCCGGCGATGAACCTCGTCGAGGTGCCCGTCACCGACGGCGGCGTCGTCTTCGGCGACTACACCTACCCCGTGCCGCGCGAGCTGCTCGCCGGCGCCGGCAGCCGGGTCGTCGTCGGTGTCCGCCCCGAGGACCTCGACATCGCGGAGCGGGGCCTCAAGGTCGAGGTGGACGTCGTCGAGGAGCTCGGCGCCGACGCCTACATCTACGGCCGCGCCCACCTCGACGGCACCGAGGGCGAGATCATCGCCCGCGTCGACGGCCGCCGTCCCCCGGAGAAGGGCTCCACGGTGCACCTCGCGCCCAAGCCCGACCACGTGCACCTGTTCTCGGCCACGGACGGCCACCGCCTCGAGGCCTGAGCCCCGCGGCGCAGACGCGCGAGCACGCGCAGGAGGGCCGGTCCGCTCGTCGGGCCGGCCCTCCGGCGCGTCCGGCGCGCGCCCCGTCCCGGACCCGGCTCCCGGGGCGCGCACGCGCCCGGCGCCGCCTCGTCCGGACCCCGGCAGTGGGAGGATCACCAGCATGGCCGGTCTGCAGATCACCGCGGCGGCGCCCGACCCGGCGCTGCTCGACCTCCCCTGGGAGCTCCCGCTCGAGGAGTGGCCGGCCAGCCGCATCGCCGCCCTCCCCCGCGGCATCTCGCGGCACATCGTGCGCTTCGTGCGGATGTCCGACCAGGTGATCGCCATCAAGGAGATCGCCGAGGGCACCGCTCGCCGCGAGTACCAGATGCTGCGGATGCTCGGCCGCCTCGACGTGCCGTCGGTGCACCCGGTCGCCGTCATCTCCGGCCGCGAGGGCCGCGACGGCGAGCCGCTGGAGGCTGCGCTCGTCACGAGCCACCTCCAGTTCTCCCTGCCCTACCGCGCGCTGTTCAGCCAGGTGCTGCGGCCCGACACCGCGACGCGCGCCATCGACGCCCTCGCCGTGCTGCTCGTGCGGCTGCACCTCACGGGCTTCTACTGGGGCGACGTCTCCCTCTCCAACACCCTGTTCCGGCGCGACGCGGGCGCCTTCGCGGCCTACCTCGTCGACGCCGAGACGGGCGAGCTGCACCAGGAGCTCTCGACCGGTCAGCGGGAGTACGACCTCGAGGTCGCGCGGGTCAACATCGCCGGCGAGCTCATGGACCTGCAGGCCGGCGAGCTCCTCGAGATCGACGTCGACCCGCTGTCGATCAGCGAGCACATCATGAGCCGCTACCGCTCCCTGTGGGCCGAGCTCACCGAGACGGAGTCCTTCGAGGCCGGGGACCGCTGGCGGGTGGCGGCGCGCATCGAGCGGCTCAACGACCTGGGCTTCGACGTCGACGAGCTGTCCATCTCGACCGACCTCGACGGCACCCGCGTGAGCATCCAGCCGAAGGTCGTGGACGCCGGCCACCACAGCCGCCGCCTGCTGCGCCTCACGGGCATCGACGCGCAGGAGAACCAGGCCCGGCGCCTGCTCAACGACCTCGACCGCTACGGCGCCGAGAGCGACCAGCAGAACGAGGACGAGGAGATCGTCGCCCACGAGTGGGTGAGCCAGGTCTTCGAGCCCGTCGTGCGCGCCGTCCCCCGCGACCTGCGCCGCAAGCTCGAGCCCGCCGAGGTCTTCCACGAGGTCCTCGAGCACCGGTGGTTCATGAGCGAGCAGCAGCGCCGCGACGTCCCGCTGCTCGAGGCCGTGGGCGCCTACGTCGCCGGGGTGCTCGTGCACCGCCGCGACGAGGCGGCGTTCCTCGGCCAGGACACGAGCCCGCTGGACGCGGTCGAGAGCCTCTGAGGCAGCGCACGGCCGGGGCGCGCCCACGACGGCGCACCCCGGCCCCCGGCGGTGCGGCTCAGCCCCGGCGGCGCGCCACCTCGTAGAGCGCGACGCCGGCGGCGACGCCCGCGTTGAGGGACTCCGTCTCCGCGCCCATGGGGATCGAGACGACCTGGTCGCACGTCTCGCGCACGAGGCGGCCGAGGCCCTTGCCCTCGGACCCGACGACGAGGACGACGGGGCCGGTGGCGAGCTCGAGCTCGGGCAGCACGACGTCGCCCTCCGCGTCGAGGCCGACGACGAAGAGGCCCGCCGCCTTGAGCTGCTCGAGCGCGCGCACGAGGTTGCCGACGCGCGCCACCGGCACGCGGGCGGCCGCGCCGGCCGACGTCTTCCACGCCGAGGCCGTGACCCCGGCCGACCGGCGCTCGGGCAGCAGGACCCCGTGCCCGCCGAAGGCCGCCGTCGAGCGGAGGACGGCGCCGAGGTTGCGGGGGTCGGTGATGCCGTCCAGCGCGACGACGAGCGCGGGCCGCTCGCTGCCCGCGGCGGCCTCGAGGAGGTCGTCGACGTCGGCGTACTGGTACGGGGGGACCTGCAGGGCCAGGCCCTGGTGGACGGCGCCGTCGGTGAGGCGGTCGAGGTCGGTCCGCGAGGCCTCGAGCAGCGGCACGCCCCGGTCGGCGGCCGTCTTGATGGCCTCGCGGGTGCGGTCGTCGGACTCCGTGCGCGCCGCCACGTAGAGCGCCGTGGCGGGGATGCCGGCGCGGAGGGCCTCGACGACCGAGTTGCGGCCCGCGACGACCTCGGTCGACCCCGCGCCGCCGCGACGGCGCGACTGCCCGGCCTGGCGCCCGGCCGCGCCGCCGCGCCCCGCCGCGGCCTGCGCCCGCTTGTGGGCCACGTGGTAGACGCGGTCCTCCGCCTTCGGCGTGGGCCCGCGGCCCTCGAGTGCCTTGCGACCTCGGCCGCCGCTGCCGACGACCGCGCCCTTCTTCGACCCGGCGCGGCGCACGGCGCCGCGCCGCTGGCTGTTGCCGGCCACTGGTGCTCCTGACTGCTCGGGGTGCTGCTCGGGTGACGTGCTGACGAGTGCTGACGGTGGGTGCCGGTGGGTGCCGGGCCTCCGGCGCCGCGGAGCTGGTCCTCGGGGCCCTCAGGCGTCCTCGGCCCAGGACCAGCGGGCGCCGTCGGGGGTGTCCTCCACGGCGATGCCGAGCCCGGCGAGCCGGTCGCGCACGCCGTCGGCCGTCGCGAAGTCGCGCTGCTCGCGCGCCGCCTGGCGCCGCACGAGCTCGGCGGCGACGAGCTGGTCCAGCGCCTGCTCGGCCCGGCCCGACGCCCCCGCGGCGGCGTCCCACTGCGGGTCGAGGGGGTTGAGCCCGAGGACGTCGAGCATCGCGACGACGCGCTGGGCCGCCGCCTGCGCGGCGGCGCCGTCGCCGGCGTCGAGCGCGGTGTTGCCCGCCCGCACGGTCTCGTGGACGACCGCGACAGCGGCCGGCACGTTGAGGTCGTCGTCGAGCGCCGCGCGGAAGGCCGCCGGGAACTCCATGGTGAAGGCCGCGTCGGCCGCCCCCGGCGCCTGCCGGGCGCGGCGGAGGAACCCCTCGACGCGCTCCAGCGCCCGGCCGGCCTCGACGAGGTGCTCCGGCGAGTACTCGATCATCGAGCGGTAGTGCGCCGTCCCCAGCGCGTACCGCAGCGCCAGCGGGCGGGCGCCCGAGGCGAGCACCGCGTCGACGACGAGGGAGTTGCCGAGCGACTTGCTCATCTTCTCCCCGCCCACGGTGACCCAGCCGTTGTGGAGCCAGGTCGTGGCGAAGGCGTCGCCCGCGGCGCGGGACTGGGCCTGCTCGTTCTCGTGGTGCGGGAAGCGCAGGTCGAGGCCGCCGGCGTGGACGTCGAAGGCGCGGCCCAGGTAGCGCCGGGCCATCGCCGAGCACTCGAGGTGCCAGCCCGGGCGGCCGCGGCCCCAGCGCGAGGGCCAGCTGGCGGCCTCGCCCTCCTTGGCGCCCTTCCACAGCGCGAAGTCGCGGGGGTCCCGCTTGCCCCGCGGGTCGGCGTCGGCGGCCGGCTCCATGTCCGCGAGCGACTGGTGCGTCAGCGACCCGTAGTCCGGCCAGGAGCGGACGTCGAAGTAGACGTCGCCGCTGCCGTCGGGCGCCGGGTAGGCGTGCCCGGCCGCGACGATCTCGTCGACCATCTCGAGCATCTCGGTGACGTGCCCGGTGGCGCGCGGCTCGTACGTCGGGCGGCGCACGCCGAGGGCGTCGTAGGCCCGCGTGAAGGCCTGCTCGTGGCGCGAGGCCCACGCCCACCACGGCACGCCCGCCGCCGCGGACTTGTCGAGGATCTTGTCGTCGACGTCCGTGACGTTGCGGATGAAGGTCACCCGCAGACCGTGCCCGGCCTCGAGCCAGCGCGCGAGGACGTCGAAGGCGATGCCGGACCGGACGTGGCCGATGTGCGGGGGCGCCTGCACCGTGGCCCCGCAGAGGTAGACGGAGACCTCACCGGGCACCAGGGGGGAGAGCTCGCGGAGCTCCCCGGTGGCGGTGTCGTGCAGGCGCAGGCTCACCCCGCGAGGCTACCGGCGCCGTCGCCCCGCTCGGCCCGCCCGCTCGGCCCCGCCCCTCGGCCCGGCACCGGTCGCCCCGCACCTCGGCCCTGCACCTCGGCCCTGCACCGGGCGCCGCTGCGCCAGGCTGGCTAGGGTCGGCCCCTCGGGGTCGGCGCTGACCGCCGGCCCTGCCGCACGCACGCCGCCGCAGGATCGGAGATCGGGATGCCGCACACCGTCCAGGGGGTGGTCTCCCGCGCGAAGGGGGCCCCCGTCGAGCTCGTGGACGTCGTCGTCCCCGACCCGGGGCCGGGCGACGCCGTCGTCGACGTCCAGGCGTGCGGCGTCTGCCACACCGACCTGCACTACCGCGACGGCGGGATCGGCGACGACTACCCCTACCTCCTCGGCCACGAGGCCGCCGGGCGCGTGTCCGCCGTCGGCGAGGGCGTCGTCGGGCTCGAGGTCGGCGACTTCGTCGTCCTCAACTGGCGCGCCGTCTGCGGCGTCTGCCGCGCCTGCGCCGCCGGCAAGCCCTGGTACTGCTTCGACACCCGCAACGCCAGCACCCCGATGACGCTGGCCGACGGCACCCCGCTGTCGCCCGCGCTCGGCATCGGCGCCTTCGCGAGCAAGACGCTCGTCGCGGCCGGGCAGTGCACGAAGGTCGACGAGCGGCTCCCCGCCGAGCAGGCGGGCCTGCTCGGCTGCGGCGTCATGGCCGGCTTCGGCGCGGCCGTCAACACCGGCGGCGTCACCCGCGGGCAGTCCGTGGCCGTCATCGGCTGCGGCGGCGTCGGGGACGCGGCCATCGCCGGCGCCCGCCTCGCCGGGGCGACGACCGTCGTCGCCGTCGACGTCGAGGACCGGAAGCTCGAGTGGGCCAAGGGCTTCGGTGCCACGCACGTCGTCAACAGCCGGTCCGAGGACGTCGTCACCCGCGTGCAGGAGATCTGCGGCGGCGTGGGCGCCGACGTCGTCGTCGACGCCGTGGGCCGCCCGGAGACCTACCGCCAGGCCTTCGAGGCCCGCGACCTCGCCGGCACGGTCGTCCTCGTCGGGGTGCCGAACCCCGAGCACACCGTCGAGCTGCCGATGGGCGACGTCTTCGGCCGCGGGGGCGCGCTGAAGTCGTCCTGGTACGGCGACTGCCTGCCGAGCCGGGACTTCCCGATGCTCGCCGACCTGGCGCTGCAGGGCCGCTTCCCCCTCGCCGACTTCGTCTCCGAGACGGTCGGGATCGGCGACGTCGAGGACGCCTTCGCGAAGATGCAGCGCGGCGACGTCCTGCGCTCGGTCGTGGTGCTCTGATGGCGCCCTCCGGCTCCGGCGGCGTGCGCGTCGAGCACCTCACGACCTCGGGGACCTTCAGCCTCGACGGCGGCACGTGGGACGTCGACAACAACGTGTGGCTGCTCGGGGACGACGACGAGGTGCTCGTCGTCGACGCCCCGCACGCGCTCGCGCCCATCGCCGAGGCGGTCGGCACGCGCCGCGTCGTGGCCGTCGTCTGCACCCACGCCCACGACGACCACGTCACCGTCGCCCCCGACCTCGGCGAGCGCTTCGCCGCGCCCGTCCTGCTGCACCCCGGCGACATGGGCCTGTGGTCGATGGCGCACCCGACCCGGGCGCCCAGCGGGGCGCTGGCCGACGGCGAGGTCATCACCGTCGCGGGGGTCGACGTCCACGTCCTCCACACCCCGGGGCACTCCCCCGGCTCGGTGTGCCTGCACGTGCCCGAGCTGGGCGTCGTCTTCACGGGCGACACGCTCTTCGCCGGCGGGCCGGGCGCCACGGGCCGCTCCTACAGCGACTTCCCGACGATCATCACCTCGATCAAGGAGCGGCTGCTCGCGCTCCCGCCCGAGACGGAGGTCCGCACCGGCCACGGCGACGGCACGACGATCGGCGACGAGGCGCCCCACCTGCAGGAGTGGGTCGACCGGGGGCACTGACGCCCCTCCCGGCGGCCGCGCCCCCCGCCGGGCCTCCCGACGGCCGGACCCGGCTGGCGGGCGGGCGCCGGGCGTCGTAGGGATGGGGGGTGCGCCCCGCGCACCGCTCGACCAGCACCGAGAGCACCACGAGACGACCGACCACCGACTCCTGGAGGAGCCATGAGCACGAGCTCTGACGACATCGAGGGCCCCGCGGACAGCGGCGCGGGCCAGGGCGTCCCCGGCCAGCACGACGGCGGCGCGGACGGCGGCGCCGAGGG
>NZ_JABEMA010000074.1 GCF_013004605.1 Pseudokineococcus marinus | reverse complement strand
CTCCGCGGGCGCGCGGCGCCTCGGCTGGACGCCCGCCCTGCTCTCCTACCCCGGCTACGCCGGCCCCGGGGGCGCCCGGGTCCTCGGCCGGGTGCTCCTGGCGCCGCCGGGCGTCGAGCCCTCCCGCCGGCGCGGCCTGCCGGGGTGGCGGCGCTTCCTCACCCTCGAGCTGCCCGAGCAGGCGGTCGAGGTGCACCTGCCCGGCACGTCGGTGACGGCGGTCAGCGACGGCTCCGGCCTCCTCGACGCGGTGGTCGACGTCGCGCTGCCGCCGGGGCCGACGGACGTCCGGCTCCGCGCCGCCGGGGTCCCGGGGCGCCCCGACGTCCGCGGCGTCGTCCACACGGCCCCCGCCGGACCCGTCCGCGGCGTCGTCTGCGACGTCGACGACACCGTCTGGATCACCGGTCTGTCGCGCCCGCTCGTCGCCTTCTGGCGCACGGTCGCCCGCTCCAGCGCCCAGCGCCACCCCGTGCCCGGTGTCGCGGGGCTGCTGCGCGCGCTCGTCCGGGACGAGCCGCACGCCCCTGTCGTCTACCTGTCGAACGGCGCCTGGAACCTCAACGGGCCGGTCGTCCGCTTCCTGCGGCGCCACCGCTTCCCCGCCGGGCCCGTGCTCATGACGGACTGGGGCGTCACCCCCGAGCGGTGGTTCCGCGACGGCCGGCAGCACAAGCGCGACACCCTGGACCGGCTCGTGCGCGAGCTGCCGCACGTCCGCTGGGTCCTCGTCGGGGACGACGGCGAGCACGACCCGGAGATCTACCGCGACCTCGCCCGGCGGCACCCGGACGCGGTGGAGGCGGTGGCGGTCCGGCAGGTCGCGCCGGGCAGCCGGCCGGTCGTCGACGCCGAGGGCGACGTCCCCGTCGTCTCCGCGCCGGACGGGCGGGCCCTGCTCGAGGCCCTCCGGCCGCACCTCGGGCGCCCACGGCCCTCCTCGACCGACTGAGCACCGGCCGTCCCGCGCGCCCCGGTCCCGGGGGATAGTCGACGGGTGCGCCCCCCGCTGACCGCCCTGCTGACCGCCCTCGTGACGGTCGCCGCCGTGGATCTGACCGAGGTCGCGCCGGCGGCGGCGAGCAGCTCGTCGGCGGCCACGACCGCGGCCGAGGAGGGCGCCACCCCCTCGCCGACGACGCCGGTCGGCGTCGGACGCCTCGACGTCGCGCCGCTGCAGGCGATCGTCGACGAGGCGGCCCAGGACGACGTGCGGCTGTCGGTCGGCGTGCAGTCGCTCGGCGGCGCGACCCTCACCGACGGCCCCGTCGTCGTCGGGTCGACGGAGCCGTTCTCCTCCGCCAGCCTCATCAAGGTGGCCCTCGTCGTGGCGGCGCTGCGGGCCGTCGACGAGGGCGACCTCGCGCTGGACCAGGTCGTCGAGGTGACGAACCGCGACGACGTCCCGGGGACGGGCGTCATCGCCGGCTACTCCTCCCCCTACTCCGCGACGGTGGCCGAGCTCGCCGAGCTCTCCATCACCGTGAGCGACAACACGGCGAGCAACGTCCTCGCCGAGACCGTGGGTCTGGACGCCGTCGACCGCCTCGTGGCCGACCTCGACCTCGAGCCCACGCACATGGGCCGGCTCTTCTTCTCGGACGGGCCGGCCGGCGAGAGCAACGACCTCGACACCGCGAGCACGGTCGAGCTCCTGCGCGCGGTGCACGAGGGGGAGGTGCTCAGCGCCGCCTCGCGCGACCTGCTCCTGGGGTGGATGCGCGACCAGCAGCTCGACACGAAGTTCGCGCCCGTGCTCGAGGGCGTGCCGCTCGCGAGCAAGACGGGCGACACCTCCGAGGTGAGCCACGACGGCGCCTACCTGCTCGAGGAGGGGCGCGAGACCGTGCTCGTCGTCCTCAGCGAGACCGAGGACGGCCGCTCGCCGACGGCCGCCGCCGACCCCTACCTCGCCGACGTCGCGGAGGAGGTCGCGGCGCAGGTGGCCGCCGCCCCGCCGGCTCCCCCGGTGACCACCGCCGTGGAGGACCGCGCCGTCGGGGACGCCGTCCGCACCGCCCTCGAGGAGCCCGTGGAGGAGAGCGGGTCGGCGCTGCCCGCCGTCGGCGCCGCGCTGCTGGGCGTCCTCGCCGCCCTCGCCCTGGCCGTGGTGGCCCTGCGGGCGCGGGTGCTCCTGCGCCGGCGGCGGCGCGCGCGCCGCTGACCGGCGGGTCCCCGCCCGGCCCGGCGGTGCTCCCCGAGGGGTCGGACCGCGCGGGTCAGACCGCGCGGGACGGGACGCGGGACCCCGAGCGCGACAGCAGCGCGACCGAGGCCGCCACCGCCAGGACGCCGACGACGAGCACCGGCGTCCACCCCGGCCGCACCGCGTCGCCGAGCAGCACGAGCCCCGCCGAGCCCGGCAGCACGACCTCGGTGACCGACACGACGCCGACGACGGGGCCCGGCTGGCCGTGGCGCAGGGCCGCCGCGACGAGCAGGACGCCGGTGACGCCGAAGACGACCACGGCCCACACGAGCGGGCGACCCAGCAGGTCGGCGTCGACGCGGACGTCGGGCGACAGGTGCAGCGCCCGCACGCCCAGCGCCGCGCCCCCGTACGCCGTCCCCGCGGCGGCCGCGAGGACGAGCGGCCGCCCCGCCCGGGCGAGCGGCAGGCCCGCCGCCGCCAGCGCGAGGGCGACGACGAGGAGGACCGGGGCCGCGGCGGACGGGAGCGTCGCCTCGGACCGCTGCCCGGTCGTGGCCCCCGCCACGAGGACGAGCGCGAGGACGACGCCGGCGACCCCGACCACCTGCGAGCGCGGCATGCGGCGCACCCGGAAGCGGTGGGCGGCGAGGGCCGTCAGGGCGACCGACGAGGTCAGCACGGACTGGACGGTGATGACGGGCAGGTACCGCAGCGCGACGACGGCGAGCACCCACCCGAGCGCGTCGAGGGCGAGGCCGACGAGGTAGGCGGGCTGGCGCCACAGCGGGCGGTCGGAGGTGGCCCGACGGCTGCCCGCCGCCTCGAGGAGCGTCGCGGCCGTGTTGACGAGCATCGCCACGACGGCGACGAGGAGGGCGACGACCGTCACGCCGCACCCCCGACCCGCGCGGCGCCGGAGGGGGCGGCGGCGACCGGGGGCGCCATCCGCACGACCTCGGGCCGCGTCCCGTCGGCCTCGGTCCACGACGCGAGGTGCCGGCGGACGGCCCGCCAGCCCAGGCGCTCGTAGGCGCCCACGGCCGGGCTGGCCGCGACCACCTGGAGGTCGACGTCGAGGCCCAGCCCCTCCGCCCGCCCGACGGCCGCGGCGAGCAGCGCCGCCGCGAGCCCGCGGCCACGCGCCGCCGGGTCGACGAAGAGCCGGACGACCTCGAGGGCGGCGTCGGTCGGCAGCCCGCGACCGGGCGCCCGGTCGACGAGGAGGGCGTGACCGAGGAGGGCCGGGCCCTCGACGGCCACCCAGGCGCCGCGCGCGCCGTCGGGCCGCAGCCACCCCTCCGGGTCCGCCGGCCACCGCGACGGGTACCCGTCCGCGGCGTGCACCCGGGCCAGCACCTCCGCCGCCGCCCCGGGGGCCGCGGGCAGCGCCGCGGGCGTCCTCGCCCTCGCCCAGCGGCTGCACGACGAGCACGTGCGCGCGGGCGAGGAGCAGCGCGACCGCCTCGTCGGCGACGCGTCGGCCGAGGCCGAGCGCCTCGTCACCGAGGCGCAGGAGCAGCGCCGCACGACCCTCGAGCAGCTCGAGGAGCAGCGCACGAGCGAGCTCGGCGCCCTCGAGCGCGAGCGCACCCTGCTGGAGCGCAAGATCGACGAGCTGCGCGGCTTCGAGCGCGAGTACCGCAGCCGCCTGCGCGCCTACCTCGAGGGCCAGCTGCGCGACCTCGACGGCACGGCGGCCGTCGTCCCGGGCTCGGACGGCACCGCGTCGACGGGGAGCTCCAGCTGACCGCTGGCACCCCCGGTCCGTCCGCCGCCGACGACGAGCGCCCCGGGCGCCCGGAGGGCGGCGCCCCGCTCGAGGGGCCGGGCGACGCCCCGCCCACGGGGCCGGACGAGCCCGCCGTCCCGCCCGCGCGGCGGCGCCGTCTGCTCGTGCTGCTGGTCTCCGTCGTCGCGCTCGTGTGGGGCCTGGACCAGCTGACGAAGGCTCTGGCCGTCTCGCGCCTCACCGAGGGCGAGCCGGTCGAGCTCGTCCCGGGCGTGCTCGACCTGTACCTGCTGTACAACCCCGGCGCGGCGTTCTCGCTCGCCACGGGGCTCACCTGGGTGCTGACCCTCGTCGCCGTGGGCGTCGTCGTGGCGGTGGCCCTCATGGCGCGCCGCCTGGGCTCGCGGGCCTGGGCGTACGCCCTCGGGCTGCTGCTCGGCGGTGCGCTCGGCAACCTCACCGACCGGCTGCTGCGCGAGCCCGGCTTCGGCACGGGGCACGTCGTCGACTTCCTCCGCCTGCCGCGCTGGCCGGTCTTCAACCTCGCCGACTCGGCCATCGTCGTGGCCGCCGTCCTCGTCGTCGTCCTCAGCTTCCGCGGCGTGGGGGTCGACGGTCGACGGGAGCCCGGTCGACGTGAGCCCGGTCGACGTGAGCAGGGTCGACGTGAGCGCGCGGACGCGGCCGCCGACGTCCGGCCGTCCTCCGAGCAGCCGTCGGAGTCGTCCGGGCAGCCGTCCGGGGACCTCTCCGAGGAGGACCGCCGTGGGTGAGATCCGGTCGATGCCCGTCCCCGACGGGCTGGCGGGGCAGCGGGTCGACGCCGCCCTCGCGCGCCTGCTGGGCCTCTCGCGGTCCCGCGCGGCCGAGGTCGTCGCCTCGGGCGGCGTGCGGGTGGACGGGCGCGACGTCGTCAAGGCCGAGCGCCTCCCCGAGGGCGGCTGGCTCGAGGTGGAGCTCCCCGACCCGCCGGCACCGCCGACGGTCGTGGCCGAGCCGGTGCCGGGCATGCGCGTCGTCCACGACGACGACGACCTCGTCGTCGTGGACAAGCCCGTCGGCGTGGCGGCGCACCCGAGCCCCGGCTGGACGGGACCCACCGTCGTCGGGGGCCTGGCCGGCGCCGGCTACCGCATCGCCACGTCGGGCGCGGCGGAGCGCCAGGGCGTGGTCCACCGCCTCGACGTCGGCACGTCGGGGCTCATGGTCGTCGCGAAGAGCGAGCGCGCGTACTCGGCGCTCAAACAGGCCTTCCGGGAGCGGACGGTCGAGAAGACCTACCACGCTCTCGTCCAAGGCCACCCCGACCCGTCGGCGGGCACGATCGACGCCCCCATCGGGCGCCACCCCACCGCCGACCACCGCTTCGCGGTCGTCGAGGGCGGGCGCGACAGCGTGACCCACTACACGACCCTCGAGGCGCACCGGGCGGCGTCCCTGCTCGAGGTGCGCCTGGAGACGGGGCGCACGCACCAGATCCGCGTGCACGTCTCGGCGCTGCGCCACCCCTGCGTCGGCGACCTGGCCTACGGGGCCGACCCGCGCCTGGCCGACCGCCTCGGTCTGCGGCGCCAGTGGCTGCACGCCCTGCGCCTCGGCTTCACCCACCCCGGCACAGGGCTGCCCCTCGTCGTGGAGAGCACCTACCCCGACGACCTGGCGACGGCGCTGGAGCGGCTGCGGGGCTGACCACGGCGCGGGGCTCCCGCTCGGGAGCCCCGCGCCGACGGCGTCAGAAGGACATGCCGAAGGCGAGCCCGCCGAGGGCGTAGGCGGCGAGGGTGATGAGCACCACGCCGACGACGTTGAGGACGACGCCGCCGCGGACCATCTCGCCGATCGTCACCTTGCCCGTCGCGAAGACGATGGCGTTGGGCGGGGTGCCCACGGGGAGCATGAAGGCGCACGTCGCGGCCAGGGCCGCGGGGATGAGCAGCGTGAGCGAGTCGACGCCGAGCCCGAGCGCCACCCCGCCGAGGACGGGGATGAAGGTCGCGGCCGTGGCCGTGTTGCTCGTGACCTCGGTGAGCAGCAGGACGAGGAGCACGACCGCGGCGACGAGCAGGATGAGCGGGAGGGCGCCGAGGGGCGCCACCTGCTCGCCGATCCACACGTCGAGGCCGCTGGCGGCCACCGCGCCGGCGAGGCTGAGGCCGCCGCCGAAGAGCAGCAGCACGCCCCAGGGGAGGCCCTTCTGGGCGTCCTCCCACACGAGCACCATGCGCCCGCCGCGCTCGGCGGGGATGAGGAAGAGCGCGAGGCCGGCCGCGATGGCGATGGCCGTGTCGTCCAGCCCGCCGAGCCAGGGGGCCGCGTCGCCGAGGCCGGGGAGCTCCGCGAGCAGGCCGGGGACGACCCAGAGGAAGGCGGCGGAGGCGAAGACGAGGGCGACCATCCGCTCGCCGCGGCTCATCGGGCCCATCGCGGCGAGCTGCTCGTCGAGCATCTGCCGCCCGCCGGGGATCTCGGGCAGGTCGGAGCGGAAGAGCACGCGCGTGATGAGCAGCCAGGCGACGGCGACGAAGACGACGACGAGCGGGACGCCGAGGAGCATCCACTGCAGGAAGCCGACCTCGCCGCCGAGCTCGTCGGCGACGTACCCGGCCACGATGGCGTTGGGCGGGCTGCCGAGGAGCGTCCCGAGGCCGCCGATGGACGCCGCCCACGCCACGGACAGCAGCAGGCCGACGCCGAAGCTCTTCACGGCGGGGTCGCTGACGGCGTCGGCGATCGTCGTCGTGGAGTCGGTGACGGCGTCCTGCTGGGCCGCGCGCTCCGCGCGCGTGCCCGCGCCGACCCGGTCCACGACGAGGGTGAGGACGCTGAGGGCGATGGGCAGCATCATCAGCGTCGTGGCGGTGTTGGACACCCACATCGACAGGAAGGCCGTCGAGACCATCATCCCGAGCACGATGCGCCGCGGGCTCGTGCCGACGGCGCGCAGCGTCCTCAGCGCGATGCGCCGGTGCAGGTCCCACCGCTGCATGGCGATGGCGATGAGGAATCCGCCGAGGAACAGGAAGACGATGGGGTTGGCGTAGGGCGCGGTGGCGCCGGCGACGTCGACGACGCCGAGGACGGGCAGCGCGACGATCGGCACGAGCGCAGTGGCCGACAGCGGCAGCGCCTCGGTCATCCACCACGTCGCCATGAGCACGGCGACCGCCGCGGTGAACCGGCCCTCCTGCGAGAGGTCCTCGGCCCCGCCGAGGAGCGCGTAGACGACGAGGGCGAGGACGACGCCCAGCCCGCGCAGCGCCCAGGTGCGTCCGGGGGAGCGGTGGGGACCACCCTCGGTGTCGTCCCCGGGGCCGTTCGCCCTGTCGGCGGAGCGGCCGCTGCCCCGGGCGGGCCGGGACCCCCCGGTCGGGCCGCCACCGGTGCTCGACGTCGTCGTCATGCGCGCCTCCTCGCGTCGCAGGCCCGCGCCACCTCGCGCGTCCGCGGCCTCGCGGACCACCGAACCACAGCGGCGCCCCGGGCGGTGCGTGCGGCACGTGTGCGGTGGCCCACGTCGCCGCCGCCCCGCCGGCGGCGGGGCGGCGGCGCGGCGGCGCCTGCGCCGGGCTGTCGGCGCCCCGACCTACACTCGCCGGGTCCTCCTGCCGCGCCCCCCACGGGGGTGCGGGAGCACCAGGCGAGGACGGTCCCAGACACCACCGCGCCGCCCCGGCGGCGCCCCCGGGAGGCCCGCACGATGCCCCAGCCCGCGACGACGTCGAAGGCCAGCAGGTCGGGGGAGGACCAGTTCGTCCACCTCCACGTGCACACCGAGTACTCCATGCTCGACGGCGCGGCGCGGGTGGACGACCTCATGGCCGAGGCGGCGCGGCTCGGGATGCCGGCCATCGCCACCACCGACCACGGGTTCGTCTTCGGCGCCCACGACTTCTGGCGCGCGGGCCAGAAGCACGGCGTCAAGCCGATCATCGGCCTCGAGGCGTACGTCGCGCCGGGCACCCACCGCGGCGACCGCACGCGGGTGAAGTGGGGCGCCCAGGGCACCTCGAGCCGCGACGACGTCTCCGGCGGCGGCGCCTTCACGCACATGACGATGCTCAGCGAGACCACGGAGGGGATGCACAACCTCTTCCGGCTCGCCTCGCGGGCGTCCATGGAGGGTCACTACTTCAAGCCGCGCATGGACCGGGAGATCCTCAGCCGGTACGCGAAGGGCCTCATCGCCACCACGGGCTGCCCGTCCTCGGAGGTGCAGACCCGGCTGCGGCTCGGGCAGTACCGCGAGGCGCTGCAGGCGGCGAGCGACTACCGCGACATCTTCGGCGCCGAGAACTACTACCTCGAGCTCATGGACCACGGCCTCGACATCGAGCGCCGCACGCGGGACGACCTGCTGCGCCTGGCCGAGGACCTGCAGCTGCCGATGGTCGCCACCAACGACCTCCACTACACCCGCGCGGAGGACGCGACGGCGCACGCGGCGCTGCTGTGCGTGCAGTCGGGCTCGACCCTGGCCGACCCGCACCGCTTCAAGTTCGACGCGGACGACTTCTACCTCAAGAGCGCCGCGGAGATGCGGCGCACGTGGCGCGAGCTGCCCGAGGCCTGCGACAACACGCTGCTCATCGCCGAGCGCTGCGACGTGTCCTTCACCGAGGGCAACGGCACGTACATGCCGCGCTTCCCCGTGCCGGAGGGTCACACGGAGGAGTCGTGGTTCGTCGAGGAGGTGCAGCGGGGCCTCGAGCGCCGCTACCCCGGCGGCATCCCCGAGGCGTCCCAGGCGCAGGCCGACTTCGAGTGCCAGGTCATCGCCCAGATGGGCTTCCCGGGCTACTTCCTCGTCGTCGCCGACTTCATCACGTGGTCCAAGGAGAACGGCATCCGCGTCGGGCCGGGCCGCGGCTCCGGCGCCGGGTCGATGGCCGCCTACGCCATGCGCATCACCGACCTCGACCCCCTCGAGCACGGCCTCATCTTCGAGCGCTTCCTCAACCCGGAGCGCGTGTCGATGCCCGACTTCGACGTCGACTTCGACGAGCGCCGGCGCGGCGAGGTCATCCGCTACGTCACGGAGAAGTACGGCGACGACCGCGTCGCGATGATCGTCACCTACGGCACGATCAAGGCCAAGCAGGCGCTCAAGGACTCCTCGCGCGTGCTGGGCTACCCCTTCGCCATGGGCGAGCGGCTCACCAAGGCCATGCCGCCCGCGGTCATGGGCAAGGACATCCCGCTGTCGGGGATCTTCGACCCCGAGCACAAGCGGTACGCCGAGGCGGAGGAGTTCCGCCAGCTCCACGCCCAGGACGCCGACGCCCAGAAGGTCGTCGGCACCGCGCGGGGCCTGGAGGGGCTCAAGCGCCAGTGGGGCGTGCACGCGGCCGGGATCATCATGTCGAGCGAGCCGCTCATCGACATCATCCCGATCATGCGCCGCGAGCAGGACGGCGCCATCATCACGCAGTTCGACTACCCGACCTGCGAGGGCCTCGGCCTCATCAAGATGGACTTCCTGGGGCTGCGCAACCTCACGGTCCTCGACGACGCCCTGAAGAACATCGTCACCAACGGCGGCGAGCCCGTCGACCTCGACGTCCTCACGCTCGACGACCCGAAGACCTTCGAGCTGCTGCAGCGCGGCGACACCCTCGGCGTCTTCCAGCTCGACGGCGGACCCATGCGCTCGCTGCTGCGGCTCATGAAGCCCGACGTCTTCGCCGACATCTCCGCCGTCGGCGCCCTGTACCGCCCCGGCCCGATGGGCGCGGGGTCGCACACCAACTACGCGCTGCGCAAGAACGGCCAGCAGGAGATCACCCCGATCCACCCCGAGCTGGCGGAGCCGCTGGCCGACGTCCTGGGCGAGACCTACGGGCTCATCGTGTACCAGGAGCAGGTCATGGCGATCGCGCAGAAGCTGGCCGGGTACTCGCTCGGCAAGGCCGACCTGCTGCGCCGCGCCATGGGCAAGAAGAAGCGCGAGGTGCTCGACGCCGAGTACATCGGCTTCCGCGACGGCATGGCGGCCAACGGTTACTCCGAGGCCGCGGTCAAGACGCTGTGGGACATCCTCCTGCCGTTCTCCGACTACGCCTTCAACAAGGCGCACTCGGCGGCGTACGGCGTCGTCTCCTACTGGACGGCCTACCTCAAGGCCAACCACCCGGCCGAGTACATGGCGGCGCTGCTCACGAGCGTGCGCGACGACAAGGACAAGTCGGCGCTCTACCTCGGCGAGTGCCGGCGCATGCGCATCACGGTGCTGCCGCCCGACGTCAACTCCTCGATCGGCACGTACGCCGCCGTCGGGCAGGACATCCGCTTCGGGCTGGCCGCCATCCGCAACGTCGGGCAGAACGTCGTCGACGCGATCGTCGCGGCGCGCGAGGAGAAGGGCGCCTTCACCTCCTTCGAGGACTTCCTCCGCAAGGTCCCCGCCGTGGTGTGCAACAAGCGGACCATCGAGTCGCTCATCAAGGCCGGCGCCTTCGACTCCCTCGGGCACACCCGCCGGGGCCTGGCCGCGGTCCACGAGGTCTACGTCGACGCCGTCGTCGTGGAGAAGCGGGCCGAGGCCATCGGCCAGGACTCGCTCTTCGGCGGGCTCGGGGACGAGTCCGCCGTCCAGCTCGCGGCCCTGCCGCCCGTCGGCGACGGGGAGTGGGACAAGCGCGAGCTGCTCGCGAGCGAGCGGGCCATGCTCGGGCTCTACGTCTCCGACCACCCGCTCTTCGGCCTCGAGCACGTGCTCGCCTCCGCGGCGGACTGCTCGATCTCCGCCTTCGTCGCCGACGAGGGGCGCCAGGACGGCTCGACCATCACCATCGCGGGGATGGTCACGACGGTCACCCGCAAGATGACCAAGCAGGGCAGCGCGTGGGCCATCGCCACGGTCGAGGACCTCGAGGGCTCGGTCGAGGTGCTCTTCTTCCCCAAGACGTACGCCGAGGTCATGCACGAGCTGCGCGAGGACCTCGTCTGCGTCGTGCGGGGCCGGGTCAACCGGCGCGACGACGTCCCGACGATCTACGCCTCGGAGATGTCGATCCCCGACACGAGCCAGGCGGCGGGCGGGCCGCTCGTCATCGAGATGCCGACGAGCCGCTGCACGCCGCCGCGGGTCGAGCGGCTCAAGGACGTGCTGCTCATGCACGCGGGCCCCACCGAGGTGCACCTGCGGCTGCGGACCTCGCCGGAGCGGGCGACCCTCATGCGCCTCGACTCCGCGCTCGGGGTGACGCCGTCGCCGTCCCTCTACGGGGACCTCAAGGCGCTCCTCGGGCCCTCGTGCCTCGCGTGAGGCGCCCGTGAGGGCCGTGCCCGTGAGGGGCGGGCTGGCACGGGTCCTGCCGGTCTGGGCGGGGCTCGTGCTGGTGTCCGCGCTGGCGTGGTGGCTCCTGGCACCGCAGCCGCAGGTCGTCACTGACGGGACGCAGCGCGTCTCGCCCGGCCTGCCGGAGCTCGCGGCGGCGCAGGACGGCGTCTTCGTCCTCGTCACCGCGGTGGCGGGGCTCGTCGCCGGCGCCGCCGTCCTGCGCGCCCGTCGCGGGCCCACCGGGCCCGCCGCGGTGGTCGCCCTCGTGGCGGCGGCCGCGGGCGCGCTCGCGACGTCGTGGCTGGGCAGCGCCCTGGGCGGTCTCGTCGCCGGGCCGCGCCGCGGTCCCGCGCTGCCCGAGGACGTCGCCTCCCGGCTCGCCGAGGGCGTCCAGGTCGCCCCCGCCGGTCTGCAGCTGCAGGCGACCGTCGCGCTCGCGGTGGCGCCGACGGCGGCCGCGCTCCTCGTGACGGTCGTCCTCATCGCGGGGATGCTGCGCGCCCCGGCGCGGCAGGAGCCGTCCGACGCCGACCGGGGGGACGCCGCTCAGGGGGACGAGGGCCGGGGGGACGAGGGCCGGGGGGACGACGGCCGGGCGACCTCGGCGTAGGCGCCCCCGCAGAGGCGCAGGAGGTCGGCCGGCGCGAGCTCGACGTCGAGCCCCCGGCGGCCGGCGCTGACGAGGACGGCGTCGTGCGCGGCGGCGCTCGCGTCGACGACGACCGGGAGCGGCCGGCGCAGGCCGAGGGGGCTGATGGCGCCCACCACGCCGCCGGTGAGCCGCTCCGCCGCGGCCGGCTCGGCCAGGACGGCCCGGCGGCCGCCCCGCGCGGTCGCCAGGGCCCTCAGGTCGAGGCGGCCCGTCACCGGGACGACGGCGAGCAGGGGCTGCTCGTCCACGAGGGCGACGAGGGTCTTGAGCACCCGGCGCGGCTCGACGCCGAGCGCGCTGGCGGCCTCGAGCCCGTAGCCCTCGCCGGCGGCGGCGCGCGGGTCGTGCGCGTAGGGCCGCAGCACGTGCGGGGCG
>NZ_JABEMA010000073.1 GCF_013004605.1 Pseudokineococcus marinus | reverse complement strand
CCCGCTCAGCGAGCGCGAGGACGCCGGCGACGACGGCGTCCGTCGCCGCCCCGAGCCCTAGCCACGCGCGCGCCCAGCCCGGCTCGGGCAGCCGGTCGGCGCGGACGAGGAGGAAGACGACGACCAGCGCCGCGACCGCCAGCACCCCTGAGACGACGAGCTCGAGCGCGCCGGCGCCCGCCGCGGCCGGGTCCTGCCCGAGCACCCGCGCGAGGAGGCGCACCTCGGGGGGCAGGCCGAGCACCGCCAGGCCCAGCGCCGCGAGCGCGAGGACGACGAGCGGCGCCTGCGCGAGCCGCGGCACCTCGCGGGTGCCCTGTTCCTCGCCGTCCCAGTGCTCGACGACGTCCTCGACCTCCTCGCCGCCTCGCGCCCGGCGGAAGACCACGACGAGCACCTTGCCGGCGTACGCCGCTGACAACGCCGCCCCGAGCAGGCCGACGGCGTAGAGCGCCGGCGACGTCTCGAGGGCGGCGTGGAGGACGGCGTCCTTCGTCGTCCACAGCGCGAACGGCGGCACCCCGGCCAGCGCGAGCGCGCCCATGGCGACGGCGCCGCCGACCACCGGCCAGATGCCCGCGGCGCCGCGCAGCCCGGCGAGCTGCTTGGTGCCGAGCGCCGAGAGCCACGCCCCGGCGACGAGGAAGAGCAGCGCCTTGACCGCCGCGTGCGCGACGAGCTGCGCCGTCCCGCCCGTCAGCGCGCCGACGCCGGCGGCGAGGACGACGAACCCGAGCTGGGCGGACGTCGACGCGGCGAGCAGCTGCTTGAGGTCGCGCTGCGCGAGCGCGACGACGCCGAGCGCCACCGCCGTCAGCGCGCCGACCCAGGCGGCCGTCGTCGCCGCCCACCCCGTCGCGGCGAGCAGCGGCTCGACGCGCAGCAGCAGGTACCCGCCCATGGCGACCATCGCCGCGGAGTGCAGCAGCGCGCTCACCGGGCTCGGGCCCTCCATCGCGCGCGAGAGCCACCACGAGAACGGCAGCTGCGCGGCCTTGCCGAGCGCGGCGACGAGGACGCCCGCTGCGACGACGTCGCGCCAGCCGGCGGGGAGGTCCGCAAGGTCTCCCAGCGCGAGACCGCTGCCGCCCAGGAGCCCGCCACCGACGGCGCCCGCGAGCGCGACGTAGAGCCCGAGGTCGCCCGCGCGGGTGGTGACGAACGCCGTCGTGCCCGCGGAGACGCGCCGGTCCTCGCGCCACCAGAAGCCGACGAGCGCGTAGGACGCCGCGCCCATGATCTCCCACGCGAGCAGCAGCGCGGGCAGCGTCGTCGCCGTCGCCGTCAGCGACACCGCCGCGGCGAAGAGCAGCATGAGCCCGGCGAAGCGCGCTCGGCCCTCGCGGACGTCGGCCCACGCGAAGACGAGGACGAGCAGCACCACCGCCGCGACGGCGAGGACGACGACGGCCGACAACCCGTCGACGCCCAGGCCCAACGGGGCGCCGGCGAGGAAGGGCGCCTGCACCGACGGGCGCCCGGCCGCCGCGAGCGCCGCCAGCCCGAGCGCGGCCGCCGCGGTGGCGACGGCGACGGGGAAGGCCGCGCGGTCGGCGACGGCGCGGCCACGGGGGCCGGCCGTCGTCCCGGCGAGCGCGAGCACGACGCCCACGACCGCGGGCCCGAGGACGAGCAGCACGAGGGCCAGCTGCGGCGTCACTGCTTCAGCTCCGCGGCCATGTCGGTCATGTCCGCGCCCGACGTGCGGTGCAGCAGCAGCGCGACGGCGAAGCCCATGGCCATCTCGACCGTCATCGCCGCGAGCACGACGACGAGCAGCACCTGCAGGCTCGGCTCCGGCGCGGTGAACCACCAGAAGCCCGCCGCGGCGAGGACGACGCCGTTGAGCATGAGCTCCAGCCCCATCATCACCATGACGACGACCTGCTGGGACAGCGCGCCGTACAGCCCCACCGAGAACAGGGCCGCGGCGACGACGAGCACCACCTCGAGGGTCATCGGCGGCCGCCCTGCGTCGTGCCGCGGAGGTCGTCGCCGAGCCGCGCGTACCGGCCCTGCGCCTGGGCGAGGACGACGCCGGCGACGATCGTCGCGAGCATCACCGGGCTCACGACCATCATCACGAGCATGTGGTCGCCCATGAGGGCGTCGCCGAGGGAGTACGTCGTCGCCCCGCCTTCAGTTGATCCGGCAGGGCCCTCGGGCGGCACGGAGGACCGCTGCGGCCAGTCGACGAGCAGGATCCCGACGGCCAGGACGACGAAGGACGCCCCCGCCGCGACGAGGGCCCGCCGTTTGCTGTGGACCATGGACATCGGCATGAGCGCCGGATTCATCCCCATGAGCATGACCATGAAGACGCCCATGACGGCCATCTCCATGAGCATCATGAGGACGACGACAACCCCGACGTAGTCCAGGTGCAGCGCCACCACGGCGGCCCCGACGGCGACGAAGGACGCGGCGAGCAGGTACGTCGCGCGCGCCATCGAGTCGACCTTGAAGACCAGGGCGCCGGTGACGACGGCGACGACGCCGAGCGCCGTCACTGCGACCCCGCGGAGCACCGAGAGGTCGGGCAAGGGGGTCTCGAGCACGACGCTGCTCATCTCACTGAAGGCCAGGCTCACGACCGCACCACCACCACGACGCTGACGACGAGCAGCTGCAGCAGCGCCGCGGGCAGCAGCACCGTCCAGCCGAGGGCCAGAAAGCGCTCGGGGCGCACGTCGGGCAGCCGGCGCCGGACGACGACGAGCGCCGCGGCGAGCAGCGCCGTCTTCACGAGCACCCACAGCCACCCGGGCAACAGCGGCCCGGAGCCGCCGCCGAGGAAGAGCGGGACGGCGAACGCCGCGCCGGCGACGAGCAGGCCCGCGCGCCCGGCGAGCACGAGCAGCCGGTCGACGCCGGACAGCTCGGCGAGGACTCCCCCGCTGATCGCTGCGCCGCCCGCCGGGGAGAGCGGCCCACGCACCGAGAAGGCGAGGACGCCGGTGCAGTAGACGACGAAGGCGACGGGCATCCACACGACGTGGGGCAGACCCGGCTGGGCGGCCGCGACGTCGCCGACCCGAAGGCTCCCCGCGGCGACGGCCGGCGCCGTGAGGGCGAACATCAGCGGCAGCTCGTACGCCATGGCCTGCGCGAGGAAGCGGTACCCGCCGGTCAGCGACCACGCCGCGTTGGGCCCCCACCCGGCGAGCCACACGAGCACCCACACGAGCACGTCGACGGCGTTGAACCAGACGACGCCGACGCTCGCGTCCGCCAGCACCCACTCCCCCAGCGGCACGACGGCCACCATGAGCAGCGGCGCGACGACGAACCCGCCGACCGCGACGTGCCGCAGCAGCGTGTCGGCCGCGACCGTCGTCCGACGGCGCTGGCGCAGGAGGCGGGCGGTCTCGACGAGGGGGTGCTGCGCCCCGACGGACGCCGAGCGGCCGGCGGCCCGGGCGGCGAGGGCGCCGTCGAGCGCGGTGACGCCGAGCGCCGCCACCCCCAGCAGCACCGCGGCGAGGAGCACCCACGGCACGGCGACCTGCACGACGTCACCCATGGGCGTGCCCGTGGTGGTGGGCGTGCGCGTCGCCGCCGTCGGCCTCGTCGCCGTCCTCGTCCTCGTCGTCGCGCGGGGCGAACGCGGCGAGGTCGTCGTCGCCGAGCGCGTCGGTCCGCAGGTCGAGCGCCGCGACGAGCAGCCGCGCCGTCACGACGTCGACGCCGACCAGCCGCTCGGGCAGCGCCTCCAGCGCCGCGCGGGTGCGGCGTCCCGGGTCGTCGTCGCGGGCGTCGGGGTCGAGGAGGCCGAGCAGGAGCGTCCGGACGTCGTCGCGAGTCCGACGCCGCGCGTCGAGTCCGACGTCGCGCAGGTCCCCTGGCGCTGAGGCCTGTGCAGCGTCGGACTCGGCACCGGACGTCGGACTCGACGTCGCGACGTCCGCCTCCCGCAGCGCCCACGCCAGCACCCGCGAGCGCTCCACCCGCCCTCGCAACCGCGCCGCCTCACCCCGGACTTCGTGCGCTTCCTCCGCCCCAGCGCCCCGTGAGGACGTCAAAAGGCTACGAAGTCCGCTGGGAGAGGGGGCGGAGCGCGGCGAAAGGCTACGAAGTCCGGCAGGGAGGGCGGCGTCGCGGAGGTGGACGGCGCGGGCGGCGACGTCGTCGGCGCCGGCGAGGCGCAGCACCTGCGCCGCGGCGTCGAGGCGGCGGGCGACGTCGTCACCCCGACGGGCGTCGTCCGCCGAGTCCCGGCGCGCAGCGGCGCCCGCCAGCACCTCCACCCGCGCGCGGACGACGACGTCGCCCGACAGCACCGTCCGCAGCACGAGTCCGGCGGGCCAGTCCGGCAGCACGGGCCCGAGGGGCACGCGGAGGACGTCCATCTCCAGGCCGTCGCGGAGGTCGTCCTCGCCGCCGGCGAGGTCCAGCCCCGCGGGGTGCATGTCGTCGCCGTTCTCGACGTCGGCCGGGACGAGGTCGCGAGACGCCGCGTCGGCGCGCTGGGCGTCGTCGTCGAGCAGCGACGCCGCCAACCCCTCCAGCGCACCCGGCACCTCGGACGGCGCGCTCACCGACGCCCGCGCCCGCGGACCGGGCATCTGCTCCCACGTCCGCTCGAGCACCTCGCCCCAGCTCTCGCCCGGCGTCCCGCAGACGACGACCGCGTCGGCGTCCGCGGGCGACGACGCCGCTCGCCAGCCCCGCTCCACCAGCGCCCGCTCGACGGCGGCCCGCGCCGCCCAGCCCCCGGGCACCTCGACGAGCAGCACCGCCGTCCCGCGCACCGCCCAGCGGGCCAAGACCCGCTGGAGAGGACGCAGGCTCACTGCCACGAGAACGCCCCCTCGCGGTGCGCCCACAGCACCCCGAGCAGGAGGACGCCGAGGAAGACGAACATCTCCACGACGGCCGAGAGCCCGACGTCCGCGACGACGAGCACCCACGGGTACATGAAGAGCATCTCGACGTCGAAGGCGAGGAAGACGACCGTCACCGGGTACCAGCGCGCGTGGTACCTCGAGAGGGCGTGCTCGGACGGGTGCCAGCCCGACAGCCACGGCCACGCCGTGAGCCCGCGCGGCGCGACGGCCGTCAGCCGGTGGACGGCGAAGGCACCCGTGACGCCGACGCCGCCGAGCACGAGGACGGCGAGCAGCCCCGCCCACCCGGACGTCGCCTCGGCTCCCGTCACCACGGACCTCCTGCGACGATCTGCCCGTACCGCTCTCTGGATACCCGGACGAGCGTACGGGTGTTGCTCGTCGCCGCGACCCGGCGACCTCTTCCGTCCCGACTGACGGCGACCGACCCGCCGAGGAGCCCCGTGGCCGACCACGTCCACCCTGTCGACGCCGACCGCGTCGCGCGCGCCAGGGAGCGCGTGCCCTCGCGCGAGGACGCCGTCGCCATGGCCGACGTGCTCGCCGTGCTGGCCGACCCGACGCGGGCTCGGGTGCTGCACGCGCTCGACGCCGTCGAGGAGCTCTGCGTCGGCGACCTGGCGCTCGCCCTCGACGCGAGCGAGGACGCCGTCGGCTACGCGCTGCGGGTGCTGCGCGGCGCGGGTCTCGTCACCAACCGCAAGGCCGGTCGCGTCGTCTTCTACCGTCTGGTCGCCGGCTTCCCCGCCCCGCTGCGCGAGCACTGCCTGCGCGCGCTCGTCGACCTCACCCGCGGGGAGCCCGCACCGTGACGACGGTCGACGTCGCCCCCGTCGACGTCCGCGACCCGGCGGTGCTCGCCCTCGTCGACGCCCTCACCGCCGAGCTGGCCACGGGCGGCTACACCGAGGACGAGACGTTCGGCTACACGCCGGAGCAGCTGGCGGCCTCGGCGGTCCACCTCCTCGGCGCCAGCGTCGGCGGGGCGCTCGTCGGCATCGCCGGCGTCGAGCTCGACGACGCGGGCGCCGGCGAGCTGAAGCGCTTCTACGTCGTCCCCGCGCACCGCGGCTCCGGCGTCGCCGACGCGCTGCTCGAGGCGCTCGTCGCCCACGCGCGCGAGCGCGGCGCCACGGCCCTGCGCCTCGAGATCGGCGACGCGCAGGCCGCCGCGCTGCGCTTCTACGCCCGCCACGGGTTCACGCCGATCCCCCGCTTCGGGCCGTACGTCGACTCCGCGACGTCGGTGTGCCTGGAGCGGCGCCTCGACGGGCCGGCGCAGCCTGGCGTTCGCCCGGGCTGACACCACCAGGCCTGCCTGACCGGCCGACGGCGCCGCCCCGCGGGACGACACCGTCGGCCGAGCCTTCCCAGCCCCGTCAGATCAGCCCTGTCGGACCAGCCCTGTCAGTCAGCCCGGTCGGATCAGCCCTGGGCCAGCAGGCCCTCCATGGTGGAGATCTCGGCCTCCTGCGCGGTGATGATCCGCTGGGCCAGCTCCCGGACCTGCGGGTCCTGGGCGTCCTCGAGGGCCGTCTCCGACATGGAGACGGCGCCGCGGTGGTGCTCGACCATCATCGTGAGCCACATCCGGTCGAACTCGGCGCCGGACGCGGCTTCGAGGGAGGCCATGTCCTCGGGGCTCATCATCCCCTCCATGCCGGACGCGCCGCCGTGGTCCGTGCCCTCGTGGTCCATGTCCTCGTGCTCCATGCCCTCGTGGTCCATGCCCTCGTGGTCCATGCCGTCCATGGACATGCCCTCGCCGGGCATGCCCTCCGGCACCGGCTCGCCGTAGGACTCGAGCAGGGCGCTCATCTCGTCGATCTCGGGCTGCTGCTCCCCCTCGATCTGCTGGGCCAGGGCGGTGACCTCGGGGTCCTCGCTCCGCCCGTCGACGAGCTGCGCCATCTCCGTCGCCTGGCGGTGGTGCGGGATCATCCCGGTGAGGAAGGCGACGTCCGCCGCGGAGGCGCTGGCCGAGGAGCCCGCCGAGGCGCTGGGCGCCGACGAGGCCACCGGCGCGGGCCCGCCCGCCTCGACGTCGTCGCCGCAGCCGGCGAGGACGAGGGCGGCGGCGAGCGCGAGGGCTCCCGCGGCGCGGCGGGCGGTGGGGCGGGTGCTGGTGGTGCGGTGGGTCGTCACTGGTGCGGTCCTCCGGTACGGGTGCGGAGCCGCGGCCCCGGGCGGGGCGCGGCGGACGGGTCGTGACCGACGGCGGTGCCGCCGGTGACGACCTGTCACACCCGCCAGAGGCAGAGCTGCGCGCGGGAGAGGTGCGTCCACGGAGGTGCGGTGAGGGGCGGGACGACGGGGACGCGCAGCACGGCCCGCGCCGGACACCACGCCCTCGGCGGGCGACGACGGGAGCGGCTCGCGACGACGGCGGCGAGCGCCACGGCCCCGGCGGTGACGACGGCGAGGCACAGGTGCAGCAGGACGTCCGCCGTCCCGCCCGCCGGGCTCTCGCCCGATGAGCGGACGTCGTCACCCGCGACGACGGCGCCGACCACCGCCGCGGCCGCGTGGCCGTCGTGGCCCGCCGTCGTCCCGGCCACCGCGACGTGGGCGCCGCGGTCGACGGACGCCGCCCCGTGGTGGCCGTGCCCGGAGGTGAGCCCGTGCATGCCCACGACGCCGAGGACGGCGGCGAGCACGAGCAGCAGCCGCAGCAGGGCGGCGCCCGGTGCGCCGTCCGCACGACCGACGGGCCGCGGACGGCTCGTCGCTCGATCGCTCACGGGAGACCTCCGGAGTGGTGGACCTCCACGGTACGACTACCCCCCGGGGGTAGGCCCGGGGGTAGGCCCGGGGGTGGGCGTGGGGGGCGTCGTCCGCTGGTCCGGTCGGGGCGTCATCCCGCCCAGGGGGCGACGACGTCGAGCACCCAGGTGACGCCGAAGCGGTCGGTGACCATGCCGTACAGCGGCGCGTAGCCCGCCGGCGCCAGCGGCGCGCGGACCACGCCGCCCTCCGCCAGGCCCTCGAAGATGCGGGTGACCTCCTCGGCGTCGTCACCGCGCACCGAGACGAAGAGGGGGTCCTCGCCGCGGCTGTAGGGCCGGGCCGGCGGGACGTCGTACGCCATGACCGAGAAGCCGGACGGGGCCGTGACCTGCCCCCACTTCACCTGGTCGGGCACCGCGCCGTCCGCGGCGTCGGCGTCGTCGCCGCCCTGGGCGAAGGTGAAGGCCATGACCTGACCGCCGGTGACGGCGGCGTAGTGGTCGAGGGCCTCGCGGGCCTGGCCGCGGAAGTTGAGGTGGGTCGTGGTGGTGACGCTCATGGCGGGCTCCTCCGTCTCGCCCCGGGGCCGTGCGCCCTGGGGACGAGGTCCACCGTGGCGGGGGTTGCGGTCAGGTCCTGGCCTCGACGTCGGCCATCCTCGACGTCATGAGCGGCACACCCGGACGGCTCCTCACCCTGCTGTCCCTGCTGCAGGCGCGCCGCGACTGGCCCGGCAGTCTGCTCGCCGAGCGCCTCGAGGTGAGCCCGCGCACCGTCCGCCGCGACGTCGACCGGCTGCGCGAGCTCGGCTACCCGGTGCGGTCCACCACCGGCCCGGACGGCGGGTACCGCCTCGGCGCCGGCGCGGACCTGCCGCCGCTGCTCTTCGACGACGAGCAGGCGGTGGCCCTGGCGGTGGCCCTGCAGCTGGCCACCGCGAACGGCGTCGGCGGCGGTGACGCCGCCGAACGGGCCCTCGCGACCGTGCGCCAGGTACTGCCCGCCCGGCTACGGGCGCGGGTGGACGCCGTCAGGGTGACCCCGCTGGCGACGGGCGCCGCGCCGGTCGACGAGGCCGTCCTGCTCGCCGTCACCGCCGCCGTCCGCGCGCGGGAGGTGCTGCGCTTCGACTACGCCTCACCGTCGGACCCGGCGGACGCCGAGCCGAGGCCGCCCCGCCGGGTCGAGCCGCACGCCGTCGTGGCCCGCGGCGGCCGCTGGTACCTCCTCGGCTGGGACCCTGCCGCGCCGGCCCGCGGGGGCGCGGGGACCGGCGACTGGCGCACCCACCGGCTCGACCGCATGACGCCGCGCACCCCGACCGGGCCGCGCTTCACCCCGCGCGAGGTCCCCGGCGGCGACCCCGCCGCCTTCGTCGCCGCGCTCTTCCGCGGCTCGCACGACCCCGGCGGGTCCGGCGCCTGGCCGTGCGAGGGCCGGGTCGTCGTGCACGCCCCCGCGACCGAGGTCGCCCCGTACCTGGCGGACGGCGCGGTCGAGGCGCTCGACGACGACCGCTGCCGCATCACCGCGGGCGCCTGGTCGTGGACCGGCCTGGCGGCGTCGCTGCTGCGCCTGGGCGCCGACGTCGAGGTCGAGCGGCCGTCCGAGCTGGCCCGCGCTTTCGCCGAGCTCGCCGAGCGGTGCGCCCGGGCAGGAGGACGTCCGCCGCCGACGGGGAGGACGGAGCAGCGACCTCGGGGGCGCCCGAGCCCGTGACCTGCGACGACGCCCTGGCACCGCCCCTTCGTCCTCCCCGGCGGCAGCTGCTCAGCGGTCGAGCGCCGTGCACACGCAGGCGCGGTTGCCCTCCGGGTCCTCGAGGACGACGAACGACGGCGCCGCGGACTCGTCGACGACCCGCGCCCCCGCCGCGACCGCCGCGTCGATGCGCGCCTGCGCGACGTCGTGCGGCACCCACACGTCGAGGTGGAAGCGCTGGCGCGGCACCGCGTGCGCGTCGGTGCCCTGGAACCACAGCAGCGGGGTGCGCCCGGTCCGGTCGACGACGTCGTTCCCGTCGAGCGCCCCCGCGTCGCCCGTGAGCAGCGCGGCCCACACCGGGCCGACCGCGGCGAGATCGGCGGTGTCGAGGGCGACCTCCACCTGGGCGAGCGCGTGCGGCTCGGCGACGAGGCCCTCCTCCGCCGCGATGTCGCTGATGCGCCGGGCGAGCCGCAGGTCGCGGCGGGTGACGCGGCCGACGTCGTGGCTCACCGTCCGGACGTCCACGCGGGTCATCCGCAGGTCGACGTCGGGGTGGTGGTCGAGCTCCTCGGCCGCCGCGACGACGGCCGCCACGAGTGCGAGCCCGGCCGGCATCCCGCCGGTGCGGAACCGGGCGTGCAGCCCGTTCGCGAGCAGGCGCCAGTCGTCGAGCCCGGCGTCGGAGACGTCCTGCACGGTGATGCCCTGCGCGGGGGTGTCGGCCACCCGCGCGAGCATGTCGCCCTCCGCGGGGCCGCGCACGCTCCGCCCGGGCCCCGGTGGGTGGGTCACCGCAGCCGAGAGACGACCCCGTGCAAGGCGTCGACCACGAACACGCCGCCCGGCGTCGCTCGGACGCGGTCCTCGACGTCCATGGACACGGTCTCGCGGCGCTCCAGCGGGGGCATCGCGAAGTCGTCGGGCGGCATGACGGCCAGCTCGACGCCGCGGCCCGTCCACGGCTGGACCAGCACCGTCGTGAGGCGGCCGTCGTCGACGACGTCGTCCACGCAGGGTGTGACCACACCGTCCCCCAGCAGGAGCCCGTCGACGCAGAGCGGGACGTCCACGCCCTGCCACCGTCCCGCCACGAGGCGGCCCGGCACCGCGCGTCCGTCGTCCGTCGCGGGGACCTCGCCGTAGACGACCCCGTCGGAGACGTCGAGCACCTCGGCGTCGACGAGGGCGTCCGGCGGGACGGCGGACGAGCCGTCACCGGCGTCGAGGACGTCGACGACGGCGGTCACCTCCCCCTCGGTCGCCTCGACGTCGAGGTCGACGACGAGCGACTCCCCCTCACGCCCGTGCGTCGAGAGCCGTCCCCGCACGTAGGCGTCCTCCCCCGTCTCGCCCGTCCGCGGCAGGGGCCAGGTGCGCCGCCAGGCCTCGCGCCCGGTCGCCTGGTCGACCGCGACGGCCACGGCCTCGTCCACCCCGCCGTCACCGCCGGGGCATCGCTGGAGCTCGACGACGGTGGACGCGGTCCCCACGGCGTCCATGCGCCCGCACGCGCTCGGCAGGGGGAGCGTCCAGTCCTGCGACGTGCCGTCCGCCGCCCAGCCGACGAGGGCGCCGGCGTCCTCGTCGAGGCCGACGAGGTGCGTCCCCGACATGCGCAGCGCCAGTCCTCCCAACGCCGAGCTCGCGACGACCGCGTACGGGTCGTCGGTCGAGCGCAGCACCTCGCCCGTCCGACCGTCGAGCGCGACGAGCCTGCTGCCCGAGTCGGTGCCCGACCGGAGCAGCACGACGACGTGCGACCCGTCGGGGCTCGCCCCCACCCCCTGCGTCCGGACACCGGAGACCTCGTACCGCCAGCGCTGCTCCCCCGTGCGCCCGTCGAGCGCGACGACGCCCTCGAGAGAGCGGTGGGCGATCCCGGCACCGGCGGGCACGACGTCCTCCGACCGGAGCACCTGGCCCGGCTCGGGCTGGACGGCCCACGCCACCTCGGTGGGCAGCGTCAGCGGACCCTCCTCCGCCGCCGGCGCGGAGGCCGCCGTCACGGACCTGACGGGGGCGGCGACCGCGACGGCCGTGACGACCACCCCCAGGACGGCCGCGAGGGCTCCTCCCAGCGCCGCCGCAGCGACACGACGCCCGCGGGGCACGAGCCCCGAGCCGTCCTCGACCGCCGCGACCTCCGGGTCCGGCCCGAGCGTCCAGTGCCGCGGCGCGGTGCTCCGCGCGGCCAGGGCGCACAGGACGGCGGCCAGGGCTGCTGAGGCCGTGCCCACGACGGGGAGGGTGGCTCCCGCGTCCGGCAGGCCGCCTGCCACCTCCGCCACCATCACGAAGACCGCTAGCGCCGTCGCGAAGCCCAGCAGCACGACGGCGACGACGGCGCAGGCGCGGGGCCCCGGCAGGTCGGCGCCGGGCCGGCGCGCCGAGCGGAGCCCGGCGAGACCGGCGAGGCCGGCCAGCGCCAGGAGGGCCACCAGCGACCACCGGGTCGGCGCCTCCGTGAAGGGCCCCGTCCCGCCCGTGGTCGCGACGACGAGCAGCGCGACCCCGCCCAGCACGAGCCCGAGCGCTCCCGCCGTCGACCACCGGCGGCCGCGCGCCCGGCGCGCGGCCCGCTCCGCAGCGCCGTCGCGCTCGTCGTCGCCGACGACGTCCCCCCGCTCGTCCTCCACGCCCGGAGGTTGGCACACCGGTCCGGCGCGACGTCCTCGGTGCCGGGGAGATCCGCCGGTCGAGGCACGAGAGCCCCCGCATCGGGCGTCCGGGGCACACTCGGCGCCACGGGGCGGAACGCGGAGGCGGCTCCGCTCGACGAGGAGGACGCGTGGACGACCGACGGGTGCTGTGGGTGACCGGGGGCGGCTCGGGCATGGGCGCCGCGGCAGCGCGCAGGGCCGCCGCGGCGGGCTGGCGCGTCGTCGTCAGCGGCCGCCGGCCCGACGTCCTC
>NZ_JABEMA010000072.1 GCF_013004605.1 Pseudokineococcus marinus | reverse complement strand
CCCGTCGCGCACCTGCGCGATGCGCGTCGCGGCGTCCTCGCGCCAGCGCGCCACGTCGAGGCGGTGCAGGGCGCCGAGGGCGTCCTCGAGGGCCCGCGAGAGCTGGCGCTCGGCGTCCGCGAGCGTCGTCGCCGGCGGCGCGGCCGGCCGCTGCACGAGCTCCGCGTGCCAGGCGACCATCGCCCCCGGCTCGAGCGCCGAGCCGAACTCGGTGACGTCGGGCCACGCCCCCCAGCGGCGCCCCGCCCCGTCCTCGTCGTCGGTGAGCACGGCCTCGCCGACGTCGAGGGCCTCGACGTTGAAGGACGCGGGCCCGGGCAGGCCCGAGACGTCGCCGGGGACCGGCAGCACGACGCGCAGACCGCGGTGCCCGGCCGCGCGCCAGCCCTCGAGGAGCTCGGCGAGGTCGGCGGCGGGGGCGTCGCCGGCCGCGGTGTGCGGCTCGTCTTCCCGCTGGACGGCGCGCACGGCCGTCCCCACCGGTGCCTCGCCACGCAGGACCGCGGTGCCCCAGGCGGCCAGCCGTGCGGAGCGGGGGAGGTCGATCACGCCGACGAGGGTACGAGGCGAGCCGCCGCCGGCCGCTGGTGGACGGGTCGACCGGACGGGTCGGCGGACCCGCCCGCGGGTGCGCCGCGGCCGCCCCGGGGCACCGCACCGGGCACCGCACCGGGCGCCGCCGCCGGCCCCGGGACGCGCCGGGGAGCGGCAGTAGGGTCGCGGCCATGAGCGAGGGCACCGGCCGCACGAGCACCGCACCGCGACCGGTCTCCCCGTCGACGGGGCCCTCCGCCCGTCGTGCCGCCGTCGCGCCGACCGCCAAGGGCGCGCCGGACGAGCCCGTGCTCGACCTCGACGGCGTCACGGTCGTCCGCGACGGCCGCCCGCTGCTCGACGACGTCTCCTGGGCCGTCGGCGCCGACGAGCGCTGGGTCGTCCTCGGCCCCAACGGGGCCGGCAAGACCACGCTGCTGCAGGTCGCCTCGGGCCGCCTGCACCCCTCGCGCGGGCGCGCGGAGGTGCTGGGGGAGGAGCTCGGCCTCGTCGACGTCTTCGAGCTGCGCCCCCGCATCGGCCTGGCCAGCGCCGCCCTCGCCGAGCGGGTGCCCGCGGGGGAGCGCGTCGTCGACGTCGTCCTCACCGCCTCCTACGGGATGGTCGGGCGCTGGCGCGAGGAGTACGAGGGCCCCGACCACGACCGCGCGCGCGAGCTGCTCGCCGCGCTCGGCGTCGCCGGCCTCGAGCGGCGCACCTACGGGACGCTGTCGGAGGGGGAGCGCAAGCGCGTCCAGATCGCCCGGGCGCTCATGTCGGACCCCGAGCTCGTGCTGCTCGACGAGCCGGCCGCCGGCCTCGACCTCGGCGGGCGCGAGGACCTCGTGCAGCGCCTCGGCGCCCTCGCCGCCGACCCCCTCTCGCCCGCCCTCGTGCTCGTCACCCACCACGTCGAGGAGGTCCCGCCCGGGATCACCCACGCGCTGCTGCTGCGCGAGGGCCGCGTCGTCGGCCAGGGCCCGCTCGAGCAGGTCCTCACTGCGGAGGCCCTGGGGGCGACCTTCGGGCTGCCGCTGCGCGTCGAGCGGTCGGGCGGACGCTGGTCGGCCCGGGCCGCCCGGGCATGAGTGACGGGGGCACGACGGACGGGGGCACGACGGACGGGGACGTGAGGACGGCGTGAGCGAGGCCGTCCTCGGTGACCTCACGGGCTGGCAGCTGCTCCTCCTGTCGCTGGCGGCGGTGTGGGCGGGCGCCATCAACGCCGTCGTCGGCTCGGGCACGCTCGTCACCTTCCCGACCCTCGTGGCGATCGGAGTCCCGCCCGTGTCGGCGACGATGTCGAACGCCGTGGGCCTGGTGACGGGCGGCGTCTCCGGCACGTGGGGCTACCGGCGCGAGCTGCGCGGCCAGGGCGCCCGCGCCGCACGGCTGGTGCCCATGTCGGTGCTCGGGGCGCTGCTCGGCGCCTTCCTGCTGCTGCACCTGCCCGCGACGACCTTCGAGACGGTGGTCCCCGTCCTCGTCGTCCTCGCGATCGTGCTGGTCCTGCTCCAGCCGCGGCTGCAGGCGCGCACCAGGCGGCGCCTGGAGCGACGGCTCGCCGTCAGCGGCGCCGCGGCGCCGGGGTCCCTCGAGGGCACCGGCGCGTCGCCCGGCCCCGGGCGCACCGGGCAGGTCGTGCTCCTCGTCGTGACCTTCCTCATCGGGGTCTACGGCGGCTACTTCACGGCGGCGCAGGGCATCCTGCTCGTCGGCGCGCACGGCGCGCTGCTCGTCGAGCCGATCCAGCGGCTCAACGCGATGAAGAACCTGCTCTCGCTCGTCGTCAACGTCGTCGCGGCGGCGGCGTACGTCGTCGTCGGGTTCGACCGCATCGTCTGGGAGGCGGTGCTCGTCATCGCGGTCGGCTCGCTCCTCGGCGGGCTCCTCGGCGCCTCCGTCGGGCGACGGCTGCCGAGCGCCGTGCTGCGCGCGACCATCGTCGTCCTCGGCGTCGTGGCCCTCGTCGCGCTGGTCGTGCGATGAGCCTGGTCGTGCGATGAGCGATGCGCTCGTGCCCGACGGCGTCGACGTGCCGCCCGGCGTCGTCGTCGACCGGGTCGAGGACGCCGCCGACCCGCGGCTCGGCGACTACACCGGCCTCACGGACGTCGCGCTGCGCCGCGTCCGCGAGCCCGCCGAGGGCCTCTACATGGCGGAGTCGAGCACCGTGCTCGAGCGGGCGCTCGAGGCGGGCCACCGCCCGCGCTCGGTGCTGCTCGCCCCGCGCTGGCTGCCCGACCTGCTGCCGCTGCTCGCCCGGCACGGCGTGGGCGCGGACGGCGGGCCGCCCGTCCCGGTGCACGTCGCCGACGAGCCGCTGCTGCGCGCCATCACCGGCTTCCACCTCCACCGCGGCGCCCTGGCGGCCATGCACCGGCCGGCGCTGCCCGCGCTCGACGACGTCCTCGCCGGGGCCCGTCGCGTCGCGGTGCTCGAGGACGTCGTGGACCACACGAACGTGGGCGCCGTCTTCCGCTCCGCCGCCGCGCTCGGCGTCGACGCCGTCCTCGTCTCGCCGCGCTGCGCCGACCCGCTCTACCGGCGCTCGGTGCGCGTGTCGATGGGGACCGTCTTCCAGGTGCCCTGGACGCGCCTCGAGCCGTGGCCCGGCGGCCTGGACCTCCTGCGCGAGCGGGGCTTCGCCGTCGCCGCGCTCGCGCTCGCCGACGACGCCGTGAGCCTCGACGACCTCGCCGCCGACCCGCCCGAGCGCCTCGCCCTGCTGCTCGGCACGGAGGGGGACGGCCTGTCCCGCGGGGCGGTCGTCGGCAGCGACGTCGTCGTGCGCATCCCCATGGCGGGCGGCGTCGACAGCCTCAACGTCGCCGCCGCCAGCGCCGTCGCCTTCTGGGCGCTGCGGGCGCCCTAGCCCCTCCGCCGGCGGGCGGTCAGGCCGGGCGGCCGAGGCCGTCGTGCACCTCGGCGCCGGGCAGGCGCGCCAGCAGGGCGCCGGGGAGGGCGAGCTTGGACCGACGGACGCCGCTGCCGACGACGGCGCGGGGGAGGCCCGCCACAGCCCCGTCGACGAGGACGCGCCACCCGTCGGGCAGGCCGACCGGGGTGATGGCGCCGAACTCCATGCCGGACGCGCTGACGGCGTCCTCCCGGGCGAGGAAGGACGCCTTGCGGACGTCGAGCGCGCGCTTGACGAGGCCGTTGACGTCGGCGCGGTCCGTCCCGCGCACGAGCGCCGCGGCGACGCGCTGCTCGCCGTCCCGACGGCCGCCGACGAGCACGCAGTTGGCCGACTCCTCGAGCGTGACGTCCGAAGAGGCCACCAGGGCGGCGGTGTCGGCGACGTCCGGGTCGATCTCCGCGACGAGGACCGCGGCGGCGTCCTCCGCGGGCAGCGCGCGCAGGGCGGCGGCCACGGGCTCGGCGAGCAGGTCGGGTCGCTCGAGCGCGGGGGTCCACCGCAGCGCCTGCTGCTGGGATCTCTGCTGCTGGGGGTCCTGCTGCTGGGGGAACTGGCTCACGGTCGTCACGGTAGGGGCCGCGCCGCGGTGGCCCGCCTCAGGTGCGGCTCTCGTGCGCCCGGCCCTCCCGGTGGAGGGCGAAGAAGAACGGCCGCTCGAGGCCCCGCGCGTCCATGAGCCCGAGCAGCCCGCCGTCGTCCAGCGCGCGGAGGTGGTCCACCACCGGCAGCGCGTCGTAGAGCATCGCCGCCGACGTGACGCCCCGGTGGCGCACCGGACGCAGCCGGGCCCTCGGGCGCCGGGTCCGGCGCAGCGGCAGCGCCCGGCGCGCCGCGGCCGCGACCCGCTCGTCGTGCAGGAGCCCGCTGGCGCGCACGACCAGCCCGACCGGCACGCCGGCGGGGTCGACGGCGAGGGGCTCGCCCCCCGCGCGGGCGGAGAAGAGCAGCGGGTGCGCCGCGTCCGCGCCGTCGAAGCGCTTGCCGCGCCAGCCGAGGAGCTCGAGCAGGCCGTCGAGCGGGTGGCCCGTGGGCACGCCGGTGCCCCGCCACGCGCCGAGGACGTCGTCGACCGCGACCGCCGGCAGCGCGTCGAAGAGCGCCAGCGCGTCGTCCGTCGTCCGGACGCCCGCGAGACCCGTCCGACCCCTCGCCTCGTCCCCGCCCACGACGTCCCCCTCTCGCGTTCCGCACCTCGTCGACACCTCGCCCTCCACGGGCCTCCCTGACGGCGGAGTGTCGACGGAGTGCCGGGAGAGGGCGGCGGGCCGGGTCAGCCCGTGTTGCGCATGCCCGCGGCGATGCCGTTGATGGTCAGCAGCAGCGCCCGGCGCAGCACCGGGTCGACGTCGTCGCCCGCCGCGCGCGAGCGCTGCAGCAGCTCGACCTGCAGGGCGTGCAGCGGGGCCAGGTAGGAGTCGCGGAGCTCGAGGGTCCGGCGCAGCACCGGCGACGCCTCGAGCAGCTCGGACTGCCCCGTGACGGCGAGGACCTCCTCGGTCGTGCGCGCGTGCTCGGCGCGCAGGTCCTCGAGCAGCGCCGCCTGCTCCTCGTCGCACAGCGTGTCGACGTAGCGCTGGGCGATGGACAGGTCGGTCTTGGCCAGCGTCATCTGCACGTTGCCGAGGAAGCTGCGGAAGAACGGCCAGGTCTCGTACATCGCCCGGAGCTCGTCGGTGCGCCCGGCCTCGCGCGCCGCGGCCAGCCCCGAGCCGACGCCGAACCACCCGGGCACGTTGATCCGGCTCTGCGTCCAGCCGAACACCCACGGGATGGCCCGCAGGTCCTCCAGCCCGCCGGTGCCGCCGGGACGCCGCGCCGGGCGCGAGCCGATGTTGAGGTGCCCGAGCTCCTCCACCGGCGTCGCCGCGAGGAAGAACGGCACGAGGCGCTCGTCCTCGACGAGGCCGCGGTAGCGGTCGCGGCCGGCCGCGGCGACGACGTCCATCGTCGCGTCCCAGCCGTCGAGGACCGACCGGTCGACGACCGGCGCGCTGCGGAGCACCGACGCCTCGAGCACCGCCGAGAGGGCGACGTCGAGGTTGTGCACGGCGAGCCCGTGGAGCAGGTACTTGTCGGAGATGACCTCGCCCTGCTCCGTGACCTTCATGGCGCCGTCGAGGCTGCCCGCGGGCTGCGCCAGGATCGCCTCGCCCGTCGGGCCGCCGCCGCGGCCGACCGACCCGCCGCGGCCGTGGAAGAGCCGCAGCTGCACGCCGTGCTCGCGGGCGACGTCGCGCAGCGCCCGCTGGGCGCGGTGGATCTGCCAGCGCGAGGCGGCGATGCCGCCGTCCTTGGAGCTGTCGGAGTAGCCGAGCATGATCTCCTGCACGTCGCCCCGGGCGGCCACGAGGCGCCGGTAGGACGGGTCGGAGAGCAGCGTGCCGAGCAGGGGGCCGGCCGCCTCGAGCTCGGTGATCGTCTCGAAGAGCGGCGCGAAGCCCACCCGTGCCACGGCCGGGGCGTCCGGGTCCGCGGGGACGTCGACGAGGCCCACCTCGCGTCCCAGGACGGCGACGGCGAGCAGGTCGTCCACCCCCTTGGTCATGGACACCACGTAGGTCTCGACGGCGTCGTCACCGAAGCGGTCGAGCGCCGTGCGCACCGTGCGGAAGAGCTCGACGACCTCCGCGGCCGTGCCCTCGACGGCGTCGAGCGTGGCCGCGCTCGCGAGGGGCCGACCGCCGGCCAGCTCGGCCGACAGCAGCGCCCGCCGCTGCTCGCGGTCCATCTCGCCGTAGGGGCGGTCCGCGGCGCGCGCCCGGTCCACCAGCGCCTCGAGGGCCGTGTGGTGGCGCTCGGAGTGCTCGCGCACGTCGAGCACCGCGAGGCCCAGACCCGTGGCGGCGGCGGTGCGCAGGGCGCGCGCCACGACGCCGTGGGCCACGAGCTCGCAGCCGTTCTCGACGAGGGAGCGCTGGACGAGCTCCAGCTCGTCCAGCAGGTCGCCGACGCCGGCGTAGTCCTGCCCCGGCACGTGGGCGCCGCCCGCCGTCAGGCGCCGTCCCGTCCCCTCCAGGCGGGCGCGCACGTAGGAGAGCTTGAGCCGGTACGGCTCCTCGCTGTTGAGGCGGTGGCGCAGCTCCCACACGCCCGGCAGCTGCTCGCGGTCGCGCTCCAGGCTCTCCCGCAGCTCCGCCGAGACGGCGACCACCTGCGTCGAGGACGCGAGCTGGACGACGAGCTCGTCGACGAGGCGGAGCAGCACCTCGACGCCCGTCGCGTGCTGCTGGGCCAGGACGTCGAGGGTGACGGCCGGCGTGACGTTGGGGTTGCCGTCGCGGTCCCCGCCCACCCAGCTGCCGAAGCGCAGCGGGCGCGCCCGGCCGCCGAGCTCGACGCCGAGGCCGCGCAGGCGGCGGTCGAGCTCGTCGAGGAGGTCGGGCATCACCGTCGTGGCGAGCGAGGAGAGGTAGTAGAGGGCCGAGCGCGCCTCGTCGGCCGGCTGCGGGCGCTCCACCCGCAGCTCGTCGGTCTGCCAGAGCAGGTCGACGAGCTCGACGACGCGGCGCTCGTCGGCCTCGACGTCGGCGGCGCGACGGCGGGGGTCCCCGCTGCGGTCCAGCGCCGCGGCCGTGCGGGACAGGAGGTCGAGCACCGAGCGCCGGCTGGACTCGGTGGGGTGGGCGGTGAAGACGGGCCGCAGCTCCATCCGGTCGACGACCGCCTGCAGCTGCTCGCGGCTCACCTCGCCGGCCTCGAGCGCGGCGGCCAGGCGCGGGACGGTGTGGGCGAGGCCGGCGCCCGGCCGGCTCGCCAGCTCCTGGGAGCGGTAGAGCTGCTCGGTGATGTTGGCGAGCTGGAAGTAGGCCGTGAAGGCCCGCGCGAGGACGACGGCCGTGCCGTCGTCGACGTCGGCGAGGACGCGGCTGAGCTCGGCTCCCTCGTCGGGGCGACGGGCGAGGTGGCGCACGCGCTCGACGAGCGCGAGGAGGTCGGCGCCCTCGTGGCGCTCGAGCGCCTCCCCGAGGAGCGCCGCGAGACGACGGACCGACGCCCGCAGCTGGGCGTGGGCCTCGTCGGAGGACACGCCGTCCACGGCGGGTGCGGCGGCGCCGCCGCCGGCCCGCGCGTCCTCGGCCGGGTCGCCGTCCGTCGCGGGGGTCCGGACGGCGCCAGTGCCTCCGCTGCCCGACCCTGTGCTGCTGGACCGGGTGCTGCTCGACCGGGTGCTGCTCATCGGGGCGCTGCTCATGGGGCTCCTCGGGTGCGGGGCCCGACCGCCGCGCCCGCGTGCCGGGGGCGCGCCGGCCGCGCCGGGTCCGGGTGTCGGCGCCCAGTGTGCTGCAGGCCACACCGGGGCGGGGGCGGCGTCCGCCAGGCGGCGCGGCGGCGGGGCCACGACGCGCACCTACCCTCCGGAGGTGAGCCCGCGCACGCCCCCGCCGCTGCCCGTCGGACCCGGCGGGGTCCCCGACCACCACGGGACGGGTCGGCGGGGCACGGGTCACCGGCGCGGTCGCCCTCGTCGCCCCTCCGCGACGGCGCCCGAGGGCGGCCTGCGGGCCGGGACGGCGCAGGGGAGAGCGGTCATGCTCGTCCTCGTCCTGGCCTCCGGGATGGCCTTCCTGGACGGCACGGTGGTCAACGTCGCCCTCCCGAGCATCGGCGCCGACCTCGGCGCCGACGTCGCCGGGCTGCAGTGGACCGTCACCGCCTACCTGCTCACCCTCTCCTCGCTCATCCTCCTCGGCGGGTCGCTGGGCGACCGCTACGGGCGCCGCCGCGTCCTGCTCGTCGGCGCCGTCGCCTTCGCCGTCGCCTCGGCCGGGTGCGCCCTCGCCCCCGACGTGCCGACGCTCGTGGCCGCCCGCGCCGTCCAGGGGGTCGGCGGCGCGCTGCTGACGCCGGGCGGCCTCGCGGTGCTGCAGGCGAGCTTCGCCCCGCAGGACCGGGCGCGGGCCATCGGCACCTGGTCCGGCCTGACGGGCGTGGCGGGCGCCGCCGGCCCGGTCGTCGGGGGCTGGCTCGTGGCGTGGGACTGGCGGGCCGTCTTCCTCCTCAACCTGCCGCTGGCGGCGGCCGTCGTCGTCCTCGGGCTGCGGCACGTGCCGGAGTCGCGCTCGCCCGAGCGGGCGCCGTCCCTCGACGTGCCGGGAGCGGTCGCGAGCGCCGTCGGGCTCGGGGGCCTGACGTACGCCCTCGTGGCCGGGCCGGAGGGCGGCTGGGGCGCGCCGTCGCTCGTCGCGGCGGCCGTCGGCGTCGTCGGGCTGGCGGCCTTCGTCCTGCGCGAGCGGCGGACGCCGCACCCCGTCGTGCCGCCGTCGCTGTTCTCGTCGCGGGTCTTCACGGTCGTCAACGTCGGCACCTTCGCCGTCTACGCCGCCCTGGGCGGCGTCATGCTCCTGCTCGTCCTGCAGCTGCAGGTCTCGCTCGGGTGGAGCGCGCTCGCGGCGGGCGCCGCCCTGGCGCCCTCGACGCTGCTGCTCCTGCTGCTGTCGGGGCGCTCGGGGGCGGCGGCCGCGCGGACCGGACCGCGCCTCCCGCTCGTCGTGGGCCCCCTCGTCGCCGCGGTCGGCGTGGCGCTGCTCGCGGGGGTCGGGCCGGGGGACACCTACCCCGTCGACGTGCTGCCCGGCGTCCTGCTGCTCGGGGCGGGCCTCGTCGTCACCGTCGCGCCGCTGACGGCCACCGTGCTGGCGGCGGCGCCGGACGCCCTGTCCGGCACGGCGAGCGGCGTCAACAACGCGGTCGCGCGCTCGGCGGGCCTCGTCGCCGTCGCAGCCCTGCCGGCCGTCGTCGGGCTCACCGGCGCCGCCTACGCCGACCCCGCGCTCCTCACGCCCGCCTACCGCACCGCGACGCTCGTCTGCGCCGGGCTGCTCGCCCTCGGCGCCCTCGTCGCGCTGGTCGGCGTGCCGCGCGGGCGCCTCGACGACGTCGCGCCGCGCGACTGACCGCCCCGCCGGGGCGACGTGCGGCCATGTCGCCCCCGCCCCGCCCTTTCGGGGGGCGCTCACGGGGACGTCATGGCCGCACATCGCCCCTCGGGCGGCGCTCACGGGGACGTCATGGCCGCACATCGCCCGCAGGAGGCCGCCGCTGGGCGGCACGGTGGGACGGGACGACGGGTTCCGGCCGACCGGTCCGGAGACGACGACGGGCCGCTCTCGACGAGAGCGGCCCGTGCTGGTGTCCGGAGGGGGACTTGAACCCCCACGCCCGATAAAGGGCACTAGCACCTCAAGCTAGCGCGTCTGCCATTCCGCCACCCGGACAGGTGCCGTGCGGCGCCGGAGCGCCGCGAGCGGTGGAAAAACTACCACGGGTCCCGGGGCGTCCCCGACCGCTCGCCGCCGGGCCGCCCTCCGGCCCGGGCGCCCACCCCGACGCCCCACCCCGACGCCCCACCCTGACGCCGCGCCCTGACGCCGCGGCGGGGCCGCCGACGCCCCCGCCGGTAGCGTGCCGGGCATGACGGACCCCACCGGCACGCCGTCCGCCCACGACACCGGCGCCGCGACCGACGTCCCCTCGGCGGCGGACGAGGTCGTCGACATCGCGCGCGACCTCATCCGCATCGACACGTCGAACTACGGCGACGGCAGCGGGCCGGGGGAGCGGGCCGCCGCCGAGCACGTCGTCGGCCTGCTCGAGGAGGTCGGGCTGGCCCCGGAGCTCCTGGAGAGCGACCCGGGCCGCGCCAGCGTCGTCGTGCGCATCCCCGGTGCGGACCGCGAGCGGGGCGCCCTCGTCGTCCACGGCCACCTCGACGTCGTCCCCGCCCGCGCGGCGGACTGGAGCGTCGACCCCTTCGCCGGCGAGGTGCGCGACGGCCTGCTGTGGGGCCGCGGCGCCGTCGACATGAAGGGCATGGACGGGATGATCCTGTCCGTCGTGCGCCAGATGGTCCGCGAGGGCCGCACGCCGCCGCGCGACCTCGTCGTCGCCTTCTTCGCCGACGAGGAGGCGGGCAGCGTCAAGGGGGCGACGCACCTCGCGCGCACGCGCCCCGACCTCTTCGAGGGCGCCACGGAGGCGATCAGCGAGGTCGGGGGCTTCTCGATCGACGTCGCCGGGCAGCGCTGCTACCTCCTGCAGACCGCGGAGAAGGGCATCGCCTGGGTCCGGCTCGTGGCCCACGGCCGCGCGGGGCACGGCAGCCAGGTCAACGCCGAGAACGCCGTCACGCGCCTGGCCGCCGCCGTCGCCCGCATCGGCGCCCACCGGTGGCCGACCGAGCTGCGGCCCTCCGTCAGCGCCTTCCTCGAGGGGGTCCGCGACGTCACGGGCGAGCCTCTCGACCCCGAGGACTTCGACGCGCTCACGCGCGTCCTCGGGACGACGGCCAACTGGGTGGGCGCCACCCTGCGCAACACCTCGAACCCCACGCAGCTCGAGGCCGGTTACAAGCACAACGTCATCCCCGGGACGGCGACGGCGCTCGTGGACTGCCGCACGCTGCCGGGCCAGGGCGACCACGTCCTCGAGGTCGTGCGCGAGCTGGCGGGGCCGGGCGTCGACGTCGAGGTCGTCCACTCCGACGCCGCCCTCGAGACCGACATGGAGGGCTCGCTGCCCGAGGCCATGGTGGGCGCGCTGCTCGCCGAGGACCCGGGAGCCCGCGTGCTGCCCTACTGCCTGTCCGGCGGCACCGACAACAAGGCGCTGGCCAAGCTGGGCATCCGCGGCTTCGGCTTCGCGCCGCTGCAGCTGCCGCCGGAGCTCGACTTCGCCGGCATGTTCCACGGCGTCGACGAGCGCGTGCCCGTCGAGTCGCTGCGCTTCGGCACCCGCGTCCTCGACCGGCTGCTGCGCACCTGCTGACCCTGCCGCGCGGAGCGCGGTGCTGGCACGGCCGCGCGGGGCGCGCTGCTGGCACGGCCGCGCGGAGCGTGGTGCTGGTGCGGCCGCGGCGGGCCGCTCAGGCCGTCCGCTGCATCCGGATGATGCGCCGGCGCAGGACGACGCGCCGCAGCCCGCCGACGTAGAGGCGCACGCCCGCGAGCTCCCACTTGCCGTACTCCGCCTCCTCCGTGAGGAGGGCGCGGGCCTGCCCGCCGGAGGTGCCCCGGGGCAGCACCACCTCGCGGTACTCGAAGGTGGAGGCGCGGGGGCGACCGGGTGCGCGCCCGCCCCGGGCGCCGTCCTCCTCGGGCGCCGAGTGCGTGGGCCGCTCGGAGGGCTGGTCCCCGCCCCGGGGGGTGCGTCGGCTCGCGTCCATCGCCCGTCATGGTGCCACGGGGGCGCCCCCGGACCCCCGGCGGCACGGCCGGTGAGGGCACCGGAGCCCGCCCTGCGGGGCGGGCTCGCGCGATGGCGCCGGGGCGCGGGCGGCACCATCTCGCACCCGTCGCCGACGACCCCCGCGCGCGGCTACGGTCCTCCCATGAGCACCGAGCCCCGCGCGGCCCTGGCACGTCTCGTCGGGGCGCTCGAGGCGCACCTCGACGCCGTCGAGCGTCGCCGCTCCGAGACCGACCCCGTCGTCAAGGACGCCTACCAGTCGCTGTCGGACGCCTTCGAGACCTACGACGAGGCGCTGTACGACGCCTTCGACGAGGTGACGCCCTTCGTGCTCTTCGACGACTCCGACGAGGACGACGACGACCTCGAGGACGACGACGAGGACGACGAGGACGAGGACGAGGACGACGACGACCTCGAGGACGACGACGAGGACCGGGACGACGACGACGAGGACGACAGCCGCCCGCGCCTGTAGCGCGGAGCCGTGCGGGCGCCGGCGCCCGCACGGCCGG
>NZ_JABEMA010000071.1 GCF_013004605.1 Pseudokineococcus marinus | reverse complement strand
CGTCGGCCGCGGCCGGGCCCTCGGCGGCGGCGTCGACCGGCGCGGCGAGGTCGGCGTGACGGCCGAGCGGCGCCCCGCCGTCGGCAGGGGGCTCGGTGGCGCCGGCGACCGAGGCCTTCGCCTCCGGCCCCCTCTGCTCCGCCACGACGTCCACCGTGGTGCGCAGCGGCACCTCGCGGATGAGGCTGACCGCCACGAGGGTGACGACGGCGACCGCCGCCGCGATGAGGAAGATCCGCCCGGTGGCGTCGCCGTAGGAGGCGCGGACGACCTCGGCGACCGGGGCCGGGAGCGCGGCGATGTCGAGGCTGCCGCCGCCGGAGCCGCCGCCGCTGCCCGTGACGACGCCGAGGTCGGCGAGGCCCTGGCTGGTGAGGTCGGCGACGCGGGTGGCGAGCACCGAGCCGAGCACGGAGACGCCGATGGTGCCGCCGAGGGTGCGGAAGAAGGCGACCGAGCTCGAGGCCGAGCCGATGTCCTTCAGCGCCACGGTGTTCTGCACCGCGAGGACGGTGTTCTGCATGAGGCAGCCGGTGCCGAGCCCGATGAGGGAGATGAAGACGCCCACGTGCCACAGCGGCGTGAGGTGGTCCACGGTGCCCATGAGCGACAGCCCGGTGATCATGATGAGCGCGCCGCCGACGAGGAACCGCTTCCAGCGGCCGTAGCGGGTGATGAGGCGCCCGGAGACGATGGTGCCCACGAGGGACCCGGCGACGTTCGGCAGCGTGAGCAGGCCGGCGTCGAAGGCGCTGTAGCCGCGGGCGGTCTGGAAGTACTGCCCGAGGAAGACGCTCGACCCGAAGAGCGCGATGCCGACGGCGACGCTCGCGACGACGGCCAGGGCCGTCGTGCGCTCCTTGAGGACGCCGAGCGGGATGATCGGCTCGGCGGCGCGCTGCTCGACGAGCACGAGGGCGGCGCAGAGCGCCAGCCCGCCGCCCACCATCGCGGCGGTCTGCCAGGAGGCCCACGCGAAGGAGTCGCCGACGAAGGAGACCCAGACCAGCAGCAGGCTCACGCCCGTGGAGAGCAGCACGGCGCCCGGCCAGTCGATGCGGGGGCGGCGCTTGCTCTCGACGAGGACGAGCGTGCGCTGGATGAGCACGAGGGCGATGACGGCCAGGGGCACGCAGGCGAAGAAGGTCCAGCGCCAGCTGACGACGCCGACGATGGCGCCGCCGGCGAGCGGTCCCCCGGACATGGCGACGGCCATGACCGCGCCCATGTAGCCGGAGTAGCGGCCGCGCTGCCGGGGCGGGATGACCGACCCGATGATGGCGACGACCAGCGCCGTGAGGCCGCCCATGCCGACGCCCTGGACGACGCGGGCCGCGATGAGCTGGGAGACGTCCTGCGAGACGCCGGCCACGACCGAGCCGACGACGAAGACGACGAGCGAGAGCTGGACGAGGAGCTTCTTGCTGAACAGGTCGGCGAGCTTGCCCCACAGGGGCGTGGAGACGGCGTTGGCGAGCAGCGCCGCCGTGACCACCCACGTGTAGGCGGTCTGGGTGCCGCCGAGGTCGCCGATGATCGTCGGCAGGGCCGTCGCGACGATGGTCGTCGACAGCAGGGCCGTGAAGAGGCCGGCGAGGAGGCCCGCCAGGACCTCGAGCACCTGCCGGTGGGTCATGCCGGGCGCCTCGCCCGTCGGCCCGGCGGGGCTGCCGCCCGGGCCGGGGGCCGCGGGCGGGGCCGAGGAGGACGCCGGGGTGGCGCCGTCGGGGCGCTGCTCCTCCGGGCGGTCGTCGGGGCCCGGGCTCGTCCTCGGGGTGGACAGGACGCTCACGCGCCCACCTCCTGGTCTGCGCGGACGGCGCGGTGGCCGGTCGCTGCGGTCGTCGGGTCGGGGTGGTGCACCGCAGGACGTCGTCGTCCGCCGGGCGCCGGCGGGTGCCGGTGGTCGGGGGCCTCGTAGGGGGAGGTCCCGTGGTCGGGGGTCTGGTGGTCGGGGGTCGCGTGGTCGGGGATCGCGCGGGCCGCCGGGGAGGCGCCGGAGCGGGTGCCGCCCGCCGCCGCCTCGAGGTCGTGGCGGAGCCGCGCCAGGGAGGCGAGCGCCGCACGGGCGTCCTGCTCGCTCCACGCGTCGAGGACGCCGCGCAGCCGGTCCGCGCGGGCGCTCGCCGTCGCGGCGAGCAGGGCGTCCCCGTCGGGGGAGGTGCGCACGAGGTGCGCGCGGCCGTCGTCGGGGTCCGCGCGGCGCTCGACGAGGCCGGCCTCCTCCAGGTCCGCCAGCTGGCGGCTCAGCACGGACGGCGAGGCGCCCACGCGGCAGGCCAGGGCGCCGGGGCGCACCTCGCCGGCCTCGGCGAGGAGGGCGAGCACGGCCTCGGCGGCGGCCCCCGCCCGGTCGGAGGCGGGTCGGCGCAGCAGCGCCCGGGTGCTGCGGTGCAGCCCCCGGGCCTCCTCCAGCAGGTCCGCGGCGGTCCTCGCCGAGATCATCGCGCCTCCCCATGTTGCGTGCTGGAAGCAACGATATGCCCCGGGCAACTGTTCCGTCGAGCCGGGGCGCGCGGGGGTCACCCGGGCGGGTGGCGGTGCGGGGAGAGGCCCGCGGAAGGGCGGTCGCCGGCGTGGAGCGCCGAGGGGGCCGGGAGGGTGCGCCCTCCCGGCGGCGGGGCGTCAGGCGTCGAGCGGCTCGGCGTCGCGGCGGTCGCGGGCCGGCGGGACGAACCGGTAGCCGACGTTGCGGACGGTGCCGATGAGCTGCTCGTGGTCGACGCCGAGCTTGGCGCGCAGCCGGCGGACGTGGACGTCGACCGTCCGGGTGCCGCCGAAGTAGTCGTAGCCCCAGACCTCCTGGAGCAGCTGGGCGCGCGTGAAGACGCGGCCCGGGTGCTGGGCGAGGTGCTTGAGGAGCTCGAACTCCTTGTAGGTGAGGTCGAGGACGCGGCCGCGCACGCGCGCCGTGTAGGTGGACTCCTCGACGACGACGTCGCCCGCGCGGATCTCGTCGCTCGCCTCGCCCTCGTCGTCGGCGAGGCGGGCGCGGCCCGTCGCCAGGCGGAGCCGCGCCTCGACCTCGGCCGGGCCGGCGGAGTCGAGGAGGACGTCGTCCATGCCCCAGTCGGCGGCGACGGCGGCCAGGCCGCCCTCGGTGAGGACGAGCAGCAGGGGGCAGGAGACGCCCGTCGTGCGCAGCAGGCGCGTGAGGGAGCGCGCGGCCGCCAGCTCGCGCCGGCCGTCGACGAGCACGGCGTCGGCCGACGGCGCGTCGACGAGGACGGACGGCTCCGCGGGCAGCACCCGGACGTGGTGGGCGAGGAGCCCGAGGGCGGGCAGCACCTCGGCCGAGGGAGCGAGGGCGTTGGTGAGCATGAGGAGCTGAGCCACGACCACCTCCTCACCGCGCGGCGTGCGGCGCCCGGCGGGGCGCGGGGCGCCGCCCGGGCGACCCCGGTCACCGGCGAGGATAGGGGCCGGGCCCCGGGCGTCTGCGAGGATGCCCGCCGTGAGGAGCTCCGGGCGGTGATCCGCGTCCTGCCCGCCGCCGCCGGCGCCGTCGTCGCCGCGGCCCTCGCCGCCGCCGTGCTCTGGGCCCCCGTGGCCGTGGCGCCGCTGGTCGCCCTGCTGGCCGTCCTCGTGGGCCTCGGCTGGCCCCGCCTGCTCGCGCTGCCCTCGCCGTCGGGCACGAGCGCCGCGTCCTCCGCGGACGCCGGACCGCCCCGGGAGTGGTCTTGGCGGGCCCGGGCCCGCGCCAGGTGCGCCGACACCCCCAGCGCGGCGAGGACGAGCACGCCGAGCACGAGCTCGAGCCACGCCGAGGGCACCGCGCGGGCGAGCACCAGCCCGCCGGGCACGCCGACGAGCGCCGCGAGCGTCAGCGGCAGGAGGCGCCGCGGCTCGACGTCGCGCCGGACCCGGAGCAGGACGAGCAGCGCGACGACCGCGCCGAGCACGTTGACGAGGACGACGCCGGGCGACGGCCCGACGAGCAGCACGAGCACCGGCGCCGCGACGACGGCGAAGCCCAGCCCCGTGACGCGCTGCGCGGCCGCCCCGACGACGAGGACGAGGGCCACCACGAGGGCCGCCGTCGTCGTCACGCCGGGCACCCTGCCACCGGCGCCCGGGGGCCCGCTGCGCGAGGACGCCCGGCGCCGCTGGTCGGCAGGTCCGGCGCCGCCCGCCGGCGGGTCGGGCTCAGCCGGCCAGCAGCTCGACGAGCCCGCGCACGGCGATGGTCGCCGCGCCCGTGGCGGCGACGACGAGCAGGCCGGCGCGCGCCGTCCGCTGGCTGAGGCGGCGGGAGGCCCGGTCCCCCAGCAGGACGCCGAGGCCGAGGGCCGCGGCGATGCCGAGCCAGACCCACCAGGCCAGCGCGGGCAGGGACGACGGGTCGATGGCGAGCTTGGAGCCGAAGGAGACGAGGCCGGTCGTGATGAACAGGGGCTGCAGGGTCGCGGCGAAGGACCGCTGGGGCCACCGGCTCGCGACGGCGTAGACGCTGAAGGCCGGGCCGCCGACGCCCGCCGTCGTGTTCATCGCCCCGGCCGCGAGACCCGCGACGACGGCGGGCGCCGTCCCCGTGACCGCCGGCGCCCGGCGCGCGACGAGCGAGGACGCGAGCGCCAGCAGCACGAGGACGCCGACGACGAGCTCGAGCCACGCGCTGGGCGCGGCCTGCGCCAGCACCGAGCCGGGGAGGATGCCGACGACGGCCGCGCCGCCGAGGAGGGCGTACCGGCGCCAGGCGACGTCGCGCCGCACGCGCAGGAGGATGAGCGTGCTCGTCAGCGCGGCGCAGACGTTGACGACGAGCACCCCGCCGACGGGGCCGAGGAGCAGGACGAGGAAGGGCGCCGTCACGAGGGCGAAGCCCATGCCCGTGACGCGCTGGCTCACCCCGCCGAGCACCACGGCCACGAGGAGGAGCACGGCGGTCGCCACGAGCCGCCACCCTGCCACCCGCCCGGCGCCGCCTCTGACCGCGCCGTCCCCACCGCGTCGAGCGCTGACCTGCTCGTCGGACGTGACCGTGCACGGTCACGTCCGACGAACAGGTCCGCCGAGCAGGGCGAGAGCGGGGCGGGGTGGGCCGGTCAGGGGCGCACGGACAGCCGCGCCGCCGTCCCCAGCAGCGACAGGGCGGCGAGCGCGCCGACGACGTCGCGGACGACGTCGTACGGCGTCACCGCGATGAGCAGCGCGACGCCGGTGGCGCCGGCGAGCACGAGCCCGGCGCCGGCCCAGCGGTACTCGGGCTGGTCGAGGGCGTAGGCGGCCGGGAGGCCGTGCGCGCCCATGGCCACCGCGGCGAAGGGCGCGAGCACCTGCGGCGAGCGCGTCGTCACCCCGAGGACGAGGACGACGGCGAGCACGAGGGCCAGGGAGCCGGAGGTCCGCACGAGCAGGCGCCGCCACTCGGGCGGGTGGTCGCGCAGCCGCTCCGTCATGCCGCCGTCGGTGCGGGGCACGGAGCGGTGCGCCACCCCCGCGAAGAGGCCGGCGAGCACGAGCGCGCCGCCCACGAGCCAGAGCCCCCGCGGCATCCCGAGCCCGGTCGCCGCGACGCCGGACCACCCGACCCCGAGCGCCGAGAGGACCAGGGCGCCGCGCCGTCGCAGGACGCGGCTCCACAGCTCGGCGGCCTCGCCGCTCGTCGGCACGTCGGCGTGCTGGCGGGCCCGGACCCGCCCCCAGGACGTCCTCACGGCGACGAGGGTGGCACCGCAGGGGCTGCGCTCGTGGCCGTCCTGCGGCATCGATCCGGTCACGGGCCGGCCGGAGCCCGCCCGACCGCCCTCAGTCCTGGCTGCTGAAGGCGGCGTCGAAGGACGCCGTCGGGCGGTCCCACAGCAGCGAGCGCACGAAGCCGACGGCCTCGGCCGCGCCTTTGAGGCGGTCCATGCCGGCGTCCTCCCACTCCACCGAGATCGGACCGGCGTAGCCGATGGCGCGCAAGGCGCGGAAGGAGTCCTCCCACGGCACGTCGCCGCGCCCCGTGGAGACGAAGTCCCACGAGCGGCGCGGGTCGCCCCACGGCAGGTGCGAGCCGAGGACCCCGGCGCGGCCGTTGGCCGGGCGCAGGCGGGTGTCCTTGCAGTCGACGTGGACGATGCGGTCGGCGAACTCGGTGATGAAGGCCACCGGGTCGATCCCCTGCCACATCATGTGGCTCGGGTCCCAGTTGAAGGCGAAGGCGTCGCGGTGCTCGAGGACCTCGAGCGAGCGCACCGTCGACCAGTAGTCGTAGGCGATCTCGCTGGGGTGCACCTCGTGGGCGAAGCGCACGCCCTCGCCGTCGAAGACGTCGAGCACCGGGTTCCACCGACGGGCGAAGTCCTCGTACCCGGCGTCCATGACGGACGCCGGCACGGGAGGGAACTGGGCGACGTACGGCCAGATCTTCGAGCCCGTGAAGCCGACGACGACGTCGACGCCCAGGCGCCGCGCCGTCCGCGCCGTCAGCCGCATCTCCTCGGCGGCGCGCTGCCGGACGCCCTCGGCGTCACCGTCGCCCCACACCCGCCTTGGGACGAAGGCCTCGTGGCGGAAGTCGATCGGGTCGTCGCAGACGGCCTGGCCGGACAGGTGGTTGGAGATCGCCCACACCTGGAGGCCGTTGCGCTCGAGGATCTCTCGGCGCTCGGCGAGGTAGGCGTCGTCCTCGACGGCGCGCTGCACGTCGAGGTGCGGGCCGCAGGCGACCTCGAGGCCGTCGTAGCCCCACGACGCCGCGAGGCGCGCGACCTCCTCGAGCGGCAGGTCCGCCCACTGCCCGGTGAAGAGGGTGACGGGCTGGCCGGCGCCTGGGGAAGCCGTACTGGCGGCGGCGGTCGTCGTGCTGTCGGTGTCAGCGGTCACGAGGCAGCTCCTGCGGGGGTGGGGGCGGCGTTCGAGGCGGTGGGGGCGGGCGGGGCGGTGCGGGGCGCGGGCACGTCGACCCAGCCGCCCGAGCGGTGCGACGCCAGGACGGCGGCGGTGAGGTCGACGGCGCGGGCGCCGTCGACGGCGAGCGGCAGCGCCTCGGGGGCGGCCCCGCGGGCGGCGGCGTGGGCGTCGGCGACGAAGGCGTCGAAGGCGTCCTGGTAGCCCTGCGGGTGCCCGGCCGGGACGGCGCACAGCCGGGCGGCGTCGGGCGCGAGCTGGTCGGCGTCGCGCGGCACGAGCAGGCTGCCGGAGCGCCGGCCGACCCACAGCCGCTCCGGGTCCTCCTGGTCGAAGGCCAGGCTCTCGGCCGAGCCCGCGACCTCGAGGTGGAGGCGGTTCTTGCGGCCCGGCGCCACCTGCGAGACGAGCAGCGTGCCGACGGCGCCGCCCGCGGTGCGCACGACGACCGCGGCGGCGTCCTCCGTCGCCACGTCGCGGTGCTGCGCGCGGTGCGGGTGGACGGTCGACAGGGTCGCCGCGAGCGAGGACACGCGGTCCCCCGTCACCGTCTCGAGGAGGTCGACGAGGTGGGAGCCGATGTCGGCGAAGGCCCGGCTGGGTCCGCCGCGCTCCGGGTCGACGCGCCAGTCGTCGTCCTCGGGGCTGAGCATCCAGTCCTGCAGGTAGGAGCCGGCGACGGTGAGCACGCGGCCGACCTCGCCGGAGCGCACCCGCGCCCGTGCCTCGCGGACCATCGGGTGGAAGCGGTAGACGAAGGGCACAGCGACGACGACGCCCGCGGCATCCGCGGCGTCGACGACGGCCGACGCCTCCTCGGGGCTCGTGGCCAGCGGCTTCTCGCAGACGACGTGCTTGCCCGCCCCGACGGCCGCGAGCACCTGCTCGGCGTGCAGCGCGTTGGGCGTGCAGACGTGGACGACGTCGACGGCGTCGTCCGCGAGGAGCTCCTCGAGCGAGCCGTAGCCGCGCTCGTGGCCCAGCGCCGCGGCGGCGCGCCGCGAGCCCTCCGGCGTGGAGGTGAGCGCGCCGACGAGCCGGGCGCGGGCGGAGCGCGCGGCCCGGGTGTGGACGGCCGCCATGAAGCCGCCGCCGACGACGGCAGCGCCGAGCGGGCCCCCGCCGCCGGTCGTGGCGGCGGGGGCCTCGAGCAGGGGGCTCACGGGGTGAGCGTCCGCGCGGTCGGGTCGAAGTCCTCGGGCAGGGCCGGGGCGACGTCGACCGTCGTCGTCAGCTCGACGGGGGCGCCGTCGGTGGCGGCGCGCGTCGTCGAGACCATCGCGTCGAGGACGTGCAGCGCCAGGTCGCCGGAGGCCCGCTCGGGCACGCCGGCGCGGATGGCCCGGGCGAGCTCGAGGACGCCGGTGCCGCGCGTCGTCGTCGCGCCGACGGCCGGCTCGGCGACGAGGTCCTCGTCGAGGCGGTGGACGCCGACCTCGCCGTCGAAGGTGTTGGGGTCGGGCACGACGAGCGTGCCCTCGGAGCCCGCGACCTCGAGCTGGGTGCGCTTGACGGCCGAGTCGAAGCTGAAGACGGCCACGGCGCTGGCCCCGCCGGCGAACTCGTAGAGCGCGCTGACGTGCGTGGCGACCGTGACGTCGAACTGCTGGCCGGCCTTCGGGCCCGAGCCGATCGTCCGCACCGGGCGGGCGACCGACGACGTCGCGCTGACGCGCTTGATCGGCCCGAGGAGCTGGACGAGGGCGGTCAGGTAGTAGGGGCCGATGTCGAAGAGCGGCCCGGCGCCCTCGGCGAAGAGGAAGGCCGGGTCCGGGTGCCACGACTCCGGGCCGGGGCCCTGGAAGAGCACCAGGGCCGACAGCGGGGCGCCCACGCGGCCGGACTCGAGCACGCGGCGCGTCGTCTGCAGGCCCGCGCCGAGGAAGGTGTCGGGCGCGGACGCCGCGCGCAGGCCCGCCGCGCGGGCGGCCTCGAGGAGGCGGCGGCCGCCCTCGAGGTCGAGCGCGAGGGGCTTCTCGCCCCACACGTGCTTGCCCGCCGCGACGATCTGGAGCCCCACCTCGACGTGCACGGCGGGGATCGTGAGGTTGACGACGACCTCGACCTCGTCGTCGGCCAGCAGCTCGGCGACCGTGCCCGAGCGCGGGACGTCGAACTCGGCCGCGCGCTCGGCCGCGCGCTCGACGTCGAGGTCGGCGACCCAGCGGACGTCGAGGTCCGGGAACGCCGTGAGGTTGCCGAGGTACTGCCGGCTGATCGTGCCGGCCCCGATGAGGCCGACGACGACGGGGCCGGTGCGGGCGGCCCCGCTGGCGGGGGCGCTCACGCCAGGCCCTGCTCGCGCAGGAAGGCCGCGCTGTCGGCGACGGCCTGCAGCCGGTCTCCGCGGGAGTCGTCGAGCTCGACGACGCGCAGGGCGGTCGGGGCGGCGGCGACGATGTCGGCCACGGGCATGCGCCCCTGGCCGAGGGCCACCTGGTCGGCCGTGTCCGTCGAGACGGGGCCGTCCTTGAGGTGCAGCGCGACGACGCGGCCGCCGAGGCGCTGCAGCAGCGCCACCGGGTCCTGGCCGCCGACGGCCACCCAGTAGGTGTCGACCTCGAGGCCGACGGCGTCGTCGAGGGAGTCGGCGAGGACCTCGAGGGCCGGGCGCCCGTCGATCACGCTCTCGAGCTCGTGCGCGTGGTTGTGGTAGCCGACGGCGACGCCGTGCCGGGCGCCGACGACGGCCGCCGCGTTGAGCTCGGCGGCGACGGCGGCGACGTCGTCCGCGGTGCCCCAGCGGTCGGCGCCGACCATCGGCTCGACGACCCGGCCGACGCCGAGCGCCGCGGCGGCCGCGAAGACGGCGTCGAGCTCGTCCTCGGACAGCCCGACGAGGTGCTGGTGGGTCGTCGGGGCGGCGAGCCCCGTCTCGGCGAGCGCGCGGCCGAGGTCGGCGCCGCCCTCGCCGAAGGAGGTGAAGGAGAAGGGCTCGACCTGGGCGAAGCCGAGGTCGGCGAGCGCCCGGAGGGTCCCGGTGAGGTCCTCCTGCAGCCGCTCGCGCAGCGTGTAGAGCTGGACGGACAGCAGGCCGTCGGCGGTCGGTGCGGTGGTCACGGGTCTCCTCGTCGAGTCGCTGGACTTCTGCCAGCAGTCAAGCACAAGTCAGCCGGGCGGCGACACCCTTCCGCCGCGCCGGTGGCGGTGCTGGTTGACTGCCCCCGTGACCGCAGGTGGCGCGCCGCTGGACGCCGGGACGCTCGTGCCGCCCGGCGCCGCGCCCGTCCTCCGGCTGCTGCGCTCCGGGCCGCCGCGCACGCGCTCGGAGATCGCCGCCGAGACCGGCCTGGCCCGCTCGACCGTGCAGGCGCGCGTCGACCAGCTCGTCGCCGCCGGGCTCGTCGCGGGCGTCGCGGCGGCCACCGTGGGCTTCGCCCGACCCCTCGGGGAGGTCGAGGTGCCGCGCGAGCGCGCCACCGTCGTCCTCGCCGTCGACGTCTCGATCTCCATGCGGGCCACCGACGTCGAGCCGGACCGGCTCACCGCGGCGCAGCGCTCGGCGCGCGCCTTCGTCGCCGAGCTGCCGCCGCGCTTCAACGTCGGCCTCGTCGCCTTCGCCGGCGCGGGGCAGGTGCTCGTGCCGCCGACCACGGACCGCTCCCTCGTCGAGCGGGGGATCGACGGCCTCGAGCTGGCCTCCTACACCGGCATCGGCGAGGGCCTGTACGCCGCGCTCGCGGCGGTCCAGCAGGCGCCGCCCGACCCGGACGACCCGACGGCTCCGGTGCCCGCGGCCGTCGTGCTCCTCTCGGACGGCGAGACGACGGTCGGGCGCACCAACGACGACGCCGCGCGCGCCGCCGCCGAGGCCGGCGTCCCCGTCTCGACCATCGCCTTCGGCACGCCGGGCGGCACCATCACGCAGGAGGGGGTGCGCACGCCCGTGCCCGTGAACGAGGGCGAGCTCGCCGACATCGCCGAGACCACCGGGGGGCAGGCCTACGAGGCCGAGTCCGCCGGCGAGCTCGACGCCGTCTACGAGGACATCGGCTCCTCGATCGGGACGGTCCGGCAGGAGGAGGAGACGACGGCGCGCTGGACCGGCCTCGCGCTCGTGCTCGTCGTGCTGTCGGCGCTCGGCTCCCTGCTGTGGTTCGGGAGGATCTCCCAGTGACCGGAGCTCCCCGCCCCGCCGGCCCGCGGCGCCGCCGCGAGGCGCCCTCTCCCGGGCCCGCCACCGGGCCGACGAGCGTCCCGACGACCGGGTCCGCCACGGGGCCCCTCACCGTCCCGACCACCGGGCCCGCGGCGACGGGCGGGGGCGTCCCCCGCGGCGGCGGTCAGGCGCGCACGGCCGGGTGGCGACGGCGGGTCATCGGCGAGGAGGAGCAGACCCGGCCGGTCCTCATCGTCGACCGGCTGCGCGGCACCCCCTTCGCCTCGCCCTACCGGATGGCGGCGCCCGCGGACCCCCACCGCCAGGTCGACCTGCTGCTGCGCCTCGCCGTCCTGCTCCTGCGCTCCGGCTCCGGCACGGCCGAGGTGGAGTCCAGCGTCGTCGCCGCCGCGGTCGCCCTCGGGCTGTCCGAGCAGCACCTCGACCTCGACATCACGTACTCGTCCGTCACCGTCGCCTACGCGCCGGCCGACGCCCCGGCCGTGGTGCGCCTGCAGGTCGTCCGCTCCACGGGCACCGAGTACGCCCGCCTGTCGGCCGCCCACGCCCTCGTCCTCGACCTCGTCGAGGGCCGCCTCGAGCGCGAGGACGTCGCCGTGCGCCTCGCCGAGGTCGAGAGCAGCCCCCGCCCCTACCGGCGCTGGATGGTGCGGGTGGCGTGGGGCCTGCTCGCGGTCGCCGTCGTCGCGCGGCTCGGCGGCGGACCGCTGGCCCTCCTCACGGGCTTCGTCATGGCGCTCGCCGTCGACGCGGGCGCGCGGGCGATGTCGCGCGCCGGGGCGCCGGCCTTCTTCACCGTCGGGGCCGGGGCCTTCATCGCCGGGTCGCTGTCCTCGCTGCTCACCCTCGCGGCCGAGGTCCTGCCCCCCTCGCTGGCGGGCCAGGTGCCGCCCTCGGCGCTCGTCGTGGCCAGCGGCATCGTCGTGCTCCTGCCCGGCGGCACCTTCGTGGCGGCCGTCGAGGACGCGCTGCGCGGCTTCCCCGTGACGGCGGCCGCACGGCTCGTCACCGTCCTCATGACGACGGCCGCCATCCTCGGCGGCGTCGTCCTCGCCCTCGACGTCGCCCGCCGCGCGGGCGTCCCGGGCGTCGACCCCGACGCCGTGGGAGCGGCCGTCGGCGGCGCGCTCACCCCGCTGCCGGTCGTGCTCCTCTCGACCGCCCTGGGCGCGGGCGCCGCCGCGGTGGCCTACCGCACGCCCCCGCGCCTGCTCCTCGTGACGGCGGTGGCCGCGGCGGCCGGGCAGGTGGCGCTGCTCGCGGCCAGCGACCCGGG
>NZ_JABEMA010000070.1 GCF_013004605.1 Pseudokineococcus marinus | reverse complement strand
CGACGGCGCGCCGTGGCGCCTCGCCGGACCGGGCCGCGCGGGCCCGGCGGATAGCATCGCCGGGCGCCGCGCCCCGCAGGGCGGTCGGCGCGGCAGGGTCGTCGAGCGGTGGGGTGCGCAGTGGTGGGAGCGGTGGCGAGCACGTCGCGCGCACCTGCCGACCCCGCCCGCCCCGCGCCCGCCCCGCCCCGCGGGCGCACCGACCTCCTCTCGCCGGCGCTCGTCGTCGCCGGCCAGAGCGCCTTCCTCGTCGTCCTCTCCGCGCTGGCGCCCCGCTTCTTCTGGTTCGACGACGCCATCCGCCAGTTCGGGCCGGCGATGTGGTGGCTCGGCCGCCGGCAGGAGGCGGGCCAGCCGCCGCTCATGGACCCGGAGCTCGGCATGGCCGGCAACTTCACGGCCGACATGCAGTACGGCGTCCTCGACCCGCTCCACTGGGTCCTCCAGGCGGCGGCCGCCCGCTTCGACGACCTCGTCGTCTGGTCGTGGGTCTACGGCGGGGTGACGACGACGGCGCTGGCCCTCGGCGTCCTCGCGCTCCTGCGCCAGCACGGCGTGCGGCGGTCCCTCGCCGTGCCGGGCGCGCTGGGCGCGTCGACGAGCGGGTTCCTCCTCTGGTTCGGCAGCTCGTGGTGGCCCCTCCTGCTGAGCCTCGCGGTCCTGCCCTGGCTCTGGGTGGGCCTGCGCAGCCGCGGCGCCGTCGGCGTGGTGGTCACCGGGCTCGCCACCTGGGCGCTGCTCACCTCCGGCAACCCCTACGTCCTGCCCTTCGCGCTCGTCCTCATCGCGGCGCTGCTCGTCGAGCGCGGCCGTGAGGCCGGGTCCGTGCGCGCGCTCGTGCGCGACCGCGACGTCCTCGGGCGCGCCGCCGCCTGCGTCGGCGGCCTGCTCGCCGGCCTGCCCACGCTCCTGACGATGGTGCAGACGTCGGCGGTGACGGCGCGCCAGGGCGCGGACCCCCTCGTGGGCAACGCGGGCTACGCCGTCACGAACTTCCTCGACGTCGTCCTCGCGGGCCCCACGCTGCTCGGCCAGACGAACGCGTGGGTGGGGTCCATCGGGCTCGTGCCCGCGATGGGGGCCATGGTCGTCGCGGTGCCGCTCCTCGTGCTCGTCGACTGGCGCCGGGCGGTCGGTGCTCCCGGCGTCGTGCCCGCCGCCCTGCTGTGGGTGAGCGCCGTGGTGGCCACCCAGCTCCCGACGACGGTGCTGCTCTTCCGCTACCCGCTGCGCTACCTGGTCGTCGTCCAGGTGGCCGTGACGGTGCTGGCGGTGCTCGCCGTCTCGGCGGCACCGCGCTTGACCCGCGGGCGGCTGCTCGGGGCCGCCGCCGTGGTCGCGCTCCAGGTGGTCGTCTCGCTCTTCCGCGCCCCGGGGCTGTGGGAGGCGCACGTCCTCGGCGGCGCCGTCGTCGCCCTGGGGCTCCTCGCGGCCGTCGCGCTGCTCCGCGGGGCCCCGGCCGCGCGCGCCGCTGCGGTCGTGCTCGTCGTGGCGGCCCTGCTCGCCCCGCTCACGGGCGTCCTCGCGATGCGGGCCCTCGAGGCCCGCGCCGACCGGATCGCCGGCCAGCCGGAGGACGACATGCTCTTCCGCGGGCTGTACCGGGGCGACGGGCTGGGCCGCACGGTCGAGTCCTACCGGGAGCGGTCCGTCGCCGTCGACGAGGCGACGACCGTGGTGACCTTCGGCGTCGACGAGGCCGAGATGTGGGACGCCGGGGTCATGAGCGGCAACGGCAACCTCCTCGCCGACCTGCGCCCGGGCTTCGGCAGCCACGCGGTGTGGCAGGAGGCGCTCGACCAGCACTGGTGCCGGGGCTTCCTCGGCTTCACGTGCGGCGACCCGGCCGCGCTGCTCGAGACGGCGACGGGCACCGACCTCGCGTGGGTCGACCTGCTGTCCTCCGACGAGGTCCTCCTCGACGAGCGCGCGCCGCAGGCCGTCCTCGACCACTTCGCGCAGGGCTGGACGCCGCAGGGCCAGGAGGGCCGGTGGCTGCGGTACGGGCGCGAGGACGGCCTCCCGGGGCGGGTCACGGCGGCCGACGGCGTCGAGCTCGAGCAGGAGGGGTGGGTCACCGACGTGGCGCGTCGCGGTCAGCCGATGGACGCCTACACCGTGACGACCGGCGCCTCGCCCGGGGAGGTCGTGCTGCGGACGACGTGGTGGCCGGGGCTGCGCGCCGCCGTCGACGGCGAGCCCGTGCCGGTGGACGCGCTCGACGGCGCCGTCCTGCGCGTCGAGGTGCCCGCCGGGGTGGACGCCGGTCGCCTCGAGGTCTCCTACGCGCCGGTCGGGGCGGTGCTCCTCGTCCCGCTGACCGCCGCCGGGCTCCTGCTCGTGGCCGCGGGCGCCGTCACGGCGGGCCTGCGCCGGCGCGGCCGGGACGGGGCGGCGGCGTGAGCGCGCCGGGCCGCCTCGCCGGGCCGCTGGCGCTCCTGCGCCAGGCCCTGCGCTTCCTCGTCGGCACGTGCCTCGGCCTGTCGGTGGACCTGTCCGTCTTCGGGCTGCTCACGTGGGCCGGGCTGGCGCCCTGGCTCGCCAACGTGCTGAGCTCGGCCTGCGCCGTCACGGTCGTCTACCTCGTGAGCACGCGGTACGCCTTCGGCGCCGCCATGAGCGTGCGCTCCTACGTCCTCTTCGTCGGCTGGTACGCCCTCACCATCACCGTCTTCTCGCTGCTCATCCAGCTCGTCGTGCAGTCCACGGGCTGGGCGCCCCTGGTGGCCAAGCTCCTCAGCCTGCCGCCGTCCTTCCTCGCCAACTTCCTCTTCAGCCGGTGGCTCTTCCACCGCGAGCCCGCGCCCCTGGAGGTCGCCCCGTGACCGGTGCGGGTGAGGTGGGCGCGCTGCTGCTCGACCTGGACGGCACGCTCGTCAGCACGGGGGAGGCCAACTACCTGGCCTACCGGGACGCCCTCGCGACCGTCGGCGCGGAGCTCACGCGCGACGCCTTCGACGGCACGTGGGGTCGCGACTCGCGCGACTTCCTCCCGGACCTCGTGCCCGGCATCAGCCCCGAGGGCGTCGACGCGCTGCGCCGCGAGAAGGCCGACCGCTACGGGCGCTACCTGGGGCTCACCCGGGTCAACGCCTCGCTGGTGGGCCTGCTGCGCCAGCTGGCGCCCACGACGCCGACGGCGCTCGTCACGACGGCCAAGAGCGGCAACGCGCGGCAGATCCTCGTCGAGCACGACCTCGCCGCGCTCTTCGACGTCACCGTCTTCGGCGACGACGTCCCGCGCAGCAAGCCCGACCCCGCCTGCTACCTGCTGGCGCTCGAGCGCCTCGGCGTCGAGGCGGGCACGGCGCTGGCCGTGGAGGACTCCGACGCCGGCGTGAGCGCCGCCCGGGCGGCCGGGGTCGCCGTCCTGCGGGTGCCGACGATCTGATGGGCGCCCCCGTGGAGACGACGGGCGCCCACCCGGCCCGCCCGGCCCCGCCCGTGACGCGGACCTGGCGCGAGCGGGCGCTCTCGCGCCGCTCGGTGCTCCTGTACGCGGGGGCGGCCGCGACGGTCGTGCTCGTGCTGCTGGCGACGCCCGCGCTCGCGCGCCTGCTGCCGCTGCTGGTCGCCGAGCTGGGGCCCGCGGGGTGGGTCGTCGTCGCGGTAGCCGCCGTCGTGCTGCTGCTCGGGCACGTGCTGCGCGCGGCGCGCACCAAGACGGTCGTCGACAACGTGCGCCGCGAGTCCCTCGTCCCGCACGTCCAGGCGCTGGCCATCGGCTACCTCTTCGACGCCGTGCTGCCGCTGCGGCTCGGGGAGGTCGTCCGCGCCGTGCTCGTCGCGCGCAGCCTGCGGGTGAGCACCCTCTACACGCTGGCGGCCGTCGTCGTCGAGCGGCTCATCGACGTGGTCCTCGTCGCCGGCGCCTTCCTCGCCTTCGTGGCCCTCGTGCGCGGGGAGGACAGCCCGGTCGTCCCGCTGGCCGCGCTCGGCGTCGTCCTGCTGTCGCTCGGCCTCCTGGTGCTGCTCACGCTCGTCGTGCTCGAGAACGGCCCGCTGCTGCGGCTCGTCTGGCGCGCCTCGAGCCTGCTCAACAGCCGGCTGGAGACCCGCCTGCGCTTCAAGGTGTGGTCGGTCCTCTTCGGCCTGCAGCGCTTCGTGCGCCAGCCCGCGCAGCTGCGCCGCTACGCGCTGCTCACCGCCGCGTCGTGGGGCTGCTACCTGCTCGCCGCGGCGCTCGTGGCCGTCCTGCTGCTGCCGGGGGCGCCGCTGCGCGACCTCGTCGTCGCGACCGCCGCGCCCTACGCCGTCGTCAGCCCCTCGGTCGCCGCCGGGCTGCCGCAGCAGTACGTCGCCGACGTCCTGGAGTTCGTCGGTCCCGAGGGCGCGGCGACGACCGCGGCCGTCCTCGTGCTGGCGGTCGCCACGTGGCTCGTGCTCTACGGGCCGGTGCTCGTGCTGGGCGTCGTGTCGCTGCTCGTCATCCGCCTGCGGGGGCCGGCGGGGGACCGGCGCCCCCTGCCGCCGGCCGCGGAGGGCTTCGAGAACAAGCTCCGCCGCGACGAGGACATCTCCGGGCAGCTGCCGTCCTTCCTCGACGCCTACTTCCAGCGCGACGCGCTGAGCCGGGTGCTCCACCGCCTCGAGGTGGCGGGCGACGTGACGCTGGTGCGCTTCTTCAAGGGCGGCTCGAACGCCGTCACCGTCCTCGCGCAGCAGGACGGTCGCCTGTACGTGAAGAAGATCGTGCCCCCCGAGCACGCGCACCGGCTGAAGAACCAGCACGACTGGCTCGCGGCGCGCCGCCACCTGGACCTGCTCGTGCAGGTCACGGGCGAGGAGTCCGACGAGGACCACTACGCCATCGACCTCGAGTACCGCCCCGCCAGCCAGCCGCTCTTCGAGTGGGTGCACGAGCGCTCGCGCGAGGAGGCGACGGCGATGCTCGACCGGGTGTGGGCCTTCGTCAGCACCGAGGTGTACCGCCTCGGCCCGCTGGGCGAGCACCCGCAGCAGCGCGACGACTACGTGCGCGAGCGCTTCGTGGACCGGGTCCGGGCGGCCGCGGACCAGCACGAGGAGCTGGGCCGCGCCGTCGCGGCCGAGCGGGTGGTCGTCAACGGCCGCGTCCTCGACGGCTTCGACGCCGTGCTGCGCCGGATCCGGGCGGACGAGCGGGCCTGGCACGACCTGTCGGTCTACCGGGAGTCGACGAGCATCCACGGCGACCTCACGGTCGACAACGTCCTCGTGGACCTGGAGACCGACCGCCCGCTCGTCATCGACCCCTCGGACGACAACCAGGTGCGCGGCCCGGTCATCGACTTCGCCCGCCACATGCAGTCGCTGCACTACGGCTACGAGTTCCTCAACGAGGACACCGCGCCGGTCGGCCTCGGGGAGGAGGGCGGCGTCCCGGCGATCTCCTACCGCGACCACCGGTCCGCGCGGTACGCCGAGCTGGAGGACCACGTGACGACGCACGTCATGACCCGCTACCTCTCGCCCGCCGAGCAGCGGTCGGTGCTCTTCCACGTGGGCCTCTTCTACGGGCGCATGCTCACCCACCGCGTCGTCATCGACCCCGGCAACGCCCTCAAGTACTTCGCCGTCTCGCTCCAGGCCCTCAACCGCTTCGCCGACCAGTACGAGCTCCCGCTGCCCGGGCCCGCCCCGGTCGAGCGCCCCACCCCTGGACGAGGCGGCCCTGAGCGAGGCGGCCCCGACCCCCGCGCCTGAGCCCGCCCCGACGACGCGGGCCCCGACCCCGGAGGGGCCCGACCACGACGAGAACGGAGGCGCCGTCATCGACGCCGTCATCGCCATCCCGACCTACCGCTGCGCCGACCAGGTCGTGCGCGTGCTGGAGGGCGTCGACGACGCCCTCGCCGCCCGCGTGCGCGAGATCTGGGTCGTCGACAACCGCAGCCCCGACGGCACGGCCGAGGCCGCGCTGGGGGTGGCCCGCTCGGGGCGGCTGCCGAACCTGCGGGTCTTCCGCACGCGGCAGAACAACAGCCTCGGCGGCACCCACAAGACGGTGTTCCGGCGGGCCGCCGAGGTCGGGGCCAGCCACGTCGTCGTCCTGCACGGCGACGACCAGGCGGTCGCGGCCGAGGTCGGGCTGCTGCTCGACCGGGTCGAGCGCGACCCCTCGGTGCAGACCGTCCTCGGCTCGCGCTTCAGCCGCGGCTCGCGCCTCGTCGGGTACGACCGCAAGCGCGTCGCCGGCAACCGGGTCCTCAACGTCGTCTACAGCGTCGTCACCGGCCGCCGTCTGGCCGACCTCGGCTCGGGGCTCAACTGCTTCGCGGTCGCCGACCTCGACGAGCGCACCTACCTGCGCTTCGCCGACGGCCTCACCTTCAACTTCGAGCTGCTGCTCGACCTCGTGCGCCGGCGGGTCGCCTTCGCCTACGAGCCCATCACGTGGCGCGAGGAGGACCAGGTGTCGAACGCCCGCAACGTCAAGGTCTTCACGACGGCGCTCGCGAACCTGCTGCGGTGGCGCCTCGGCCGCCCCGCCGGGCCGGCCCCCGCCGCCGACCGCGAGTACGCGATGGACGAGCTCGACCCGAGCGGCCCCGCGGCCGGGGTCGGGGCGGCGTCGTGAGCGCCCCCTCGGCCGCACCCGTGCAGGTCCTCATGCCGATGGGCGGGCTCGGGTCGCGCTTCCGCGCCGTGGGCGTCGACACCCCCAAGCCGCTCATCGACGTCGCGGGGACGCCGATGTTCCGCCGGGCGCTGGCGTCCTTCGACGGCCTCGGGCGGGGGCGGCGCCTCGTCGTCGTCGTCCGCGAGGACGCCGAGCGCGAGCACGGCCTCGCCGGCCTCGTCCGGGAGGCCGAGCCCGGCGCCGAGGTCGTGCTGCTCGACCACGACACGCGCGGCGCGGTGGAGACGTGCCTCACCGCCCGGCACCTGCTCGACCCCGACGCGCCGCTCGTCGTCATGGACTGCGACATCGCCTTCGACAGCCCCGCGTACCTGCAGGCCCTGGCGGCCCTGCCCGGCGAGGAGCGGGGGAGCGGCGACGTCGACGGCCTTCTGCTCTCCTTCCGCTCCCGCGACCCGCGCTACAGCTTCGCCGAGCTGGACGAGCACGGGCTCGTCGTCCGCACCGCCGAGAAGCGGGCCGTCTCCGAGCACGCCCTCATGGGCGCGTACACCTTCGCCCGCGCCGGGGTGTTCCTCGAGGCGGCCGACGCCCTGATGCAGCGGCAGGTCGGTGAGGCCATGCCGGAGTACTACGTCTCCCTCGTCTTCAACGAGATGCTGGCGGCCGGCCGCCGCGTCGGTCTCGTCGAGGGCGACTTCTACTGCTTCGGCACGCCCGAGGAGCTCGAGCAGTTCCTCGCGACGGGCGCGCCCGTCCGCTGACGGCGCGGCGGTGGCCCGGCCCGGGCCGGGTCACCGCCGCAGCGTCGTGAAGACCTTCCCGTCCGCCCGCTGCAGGATCGAGCCCCCCTGGAAGTCGGTGCGGACGCCGCCCGCCACGGGCTGCGGCCCGCTCGTCGGGTAGCCGAGGCGGCCGTTCTCCCAGCCGAGCTGGCCGTACCGGACGAGGGTCGGACCGGTGACCTCGTGGGCGCCGGTGGCCCGGGTCCAGTAGACGTTGCCGCCCTGGAAGCGGGACAGGACGCCGCCGCCGGCGAGGGTGATGGGGTCGCTCGTGGGGTAGCCGAGCGGGCCGCGCTCCCAGCCGGTGGCGGCCCAGCGCGAGCGGACCGGCCCGGACGTGTCGTGGGCGCCGGTGGCGGGTGACCAGTGGATCGAGCCGCCCTGGAACGCGGTGGCGGTGCCGCCGCGGCTCACGGCCTTGGTCGGGCCGGTCGGGTAGCCGAGGCGGCCGTTCTCCCAGCCGAGCTGCCCGTAGCGGGCCAGCGTCGCACCGGTGACCTCGTGGGCGCCGGTGGCGCGGGTCCAGTAGACGTTGCCGCCCTGGAAGCGGGACAGGACGGCGCCGCCGGCGAGGGTGATGGGGTCGCTGGTCGGGTAGCCCAGCGGGCCGCGCTCCCACCCCGTCCTCGCCCAGCGCGAGCGGACCGGTCCGGAGGTGTCGTGGGCGCCCGTGGCCGGCGACCAGTGGATCGAGCCCTTCTGGAAGGCCGTGGCCGTCCCGCCGCGGGCGACGGTCTTCGTGCTGCCGGTGGGGTAGCCGAGGCTGCCCCCCTCCCAGCCCGTCTGCGCCCACCGGGCGCGCGGCGCGGCGGCGACGGCGTGGGTGCCCGAGGTCGCCGACCGGTAGGTGGACCCGCCCGCGTAGTGGACGAGGGAGCCGCCGTCGCGCAGGCCCGAGGCGGTCGTGCGCGGCGTGCCGAGCCACCCGGTCGCCCCGTCCTGGGCCTGGAAGGCGCGCCAGTGGTCGCCCGTGACGACCGTGCTGGCGCCGTCGCGGGTGTAGACGCCGCCGGAGGCGAAGGGCCACTCGGCGGTGCCGTCCCGCAGGACGCGCGGCAGGTCGAGCTCCGCGCCGAGCGCGCCGGCGGAGGAGCGGTAGGCCCGCTCGTCGGGGGAGTCGACGACCGGCACGGCCGTCGTCACGCGCACCGCACCGTCGGCCGCCAGCGAGGCGACCACGCGGCCGGCCTCGTCGAGGGCCACCACGTGGTCGGCCGGGGGGCCGTAGGGCACGGCGCCGAGGTCGGTCGTGGCGCCGGTCGTGAGGTCGACGAGGCGGGCCCTCCCGCCGCGGGCGCCGACGACGACGCCGTCGCCCGCGGCGACGACCGGCTCGGCCGTGCGCCCGCCGCGGGTGGACCCGGCCTCGGCGAGCGTCGTCGACCCGTCGGCGCAGGTCGTGGCGCTCCAGGCGCCGGAGACGCCGCCGCGGGCCCCGTCGCACGCGGGGCCGTGGACGGCCACGACGGCGCCGGTGTCGAGGTCGACCCGCTCGAGGCGGCGCCCGGTGGCGTCGGGGCGCACGAGGTGGGGGCCGGCGAGGGAGGACCCCTCGGGGGTGGGGGTCGTCGCCCCCGTGCGCACGTCGACGACCTGGTCGGGACCGTCCCGGTGGAGCAGCAGCCACGAGCCGGCCGCCTGGGCGCCCTGGACGCCGGCGCGCGGGACGGCGCGCAGGACGGCCCCGGTCGTGCGGTCGACGACCTGGACCTGGCTCCCCGCGGCGACGACGAGGCGGTCCTCGTGGGCGTCGAGGAGGTCCTCGACGCCGCGGCGGACCTCGGTGGTCGTCGTGGAGGCCGTGAAGGAGCCGGCCTGCTGGCTGAGGGCGTTGGCGCGCAGGACGCCGTCGGCGCCCAGGCGCAGCACGCCGCCCTGGGCCACCGCCACGGCGGTGGTCGTCGTGCCCGGCAGGGGGGCGAGGGTGCTGGAGGCGCCGGCCCCGGTGGCCGCGACGGCGGCCCCGGCGACCACGCCGAGGGCGGCGGCCGCGGCGAGCACGGCGCGGCGGTCAGGCGCGCGCACGGACGACCCCCAGCGGTGCGACGGACGGCAGGCCGGGCAGCACCTCGGCGAGCGAGCCCGCGCCGCACCGCTTCTGCAGGACCTCGGCGACGACGGTGCGGTAGTCGGTGGTCCCGGCCAGGGCGCCGTCGTCGAGCTGGGAGCCGCCGAGCCCCGGCCAGCGACCGTGGACGCGGCCGCCGACGACGCCGCCGCCCATCATGAGGACGGCGTTGGCGTGGCCGTGGTCGAGGCCGCCGGAGCCGTTCTGGCCGGCTCGCCGGCCGAACTCCGAGAGCGTCATGAGCGTCACCCCCGACATCAGCGGCCCGAGGTCGCGGGCGAAGGCCGCGAGGGCGTTCCCCAGCTCGGTGAGCTTCTCGCTCATCCAGCCGCGGTCGTGGCGGCCGAGGCCGGCGTGCATGTCCCAGTCGCCGGAGTCGACCGCGACGACCTGGACGCCGGCGCGGGCCCGGACGAGGCGGGCGACGTCGCACAGGGCGTCGCCGAGCTCACCGGTCGGGTAGAGGCCGCGCGCCCCGGCGTCGGGGACGGCGCGCAGGCGCTCGACGGCGTCGACCGCGGCGAGCCCGGCGGCGCTGACGGTCCGCGGGCCCTCCCCGTGCAGGGTGCGCAGCGCCTGGTTCCACCGCGCGCGCTCGACGTCGGTGTCGGGCCCGTCCATGACGAAGGTGCCGATGGTGCGCATGGTCACCTCGGGCACCGGCCCGGCGAAGCCGGAGGAGGCGATGGGGCTGCCGACCTGGAGCGCGGCGAGGGGCGAGAGCTGGCCGCGGGTGCCGAGCGTGCGGTCGAGCCACCCCGTGCGCAGGCTCGTGCCGGGCGCCGCGCGCTCCATCTCCTCCATGGCCGAGAAGTGCGAGCGGCTGCGGCTCGCCTGCCCGACGGCGTGGACGACCCCGAGCTGGCCGCTGTCGTACAGCGGCTTGAGCGCCCGCAGGGAGGGGTGCAGGCCGAAGGTCCGGTCGAGCATGAGCGCCGCCTGCCCGGGGACGCCGATGTCGGGCCGCAGGGCGGCGTAGGCCGGGTCGCCGACGGGCGCGACGGCGGACAGGCCGTCGAAGCCGCCGCGCAGGGAGAGGACCACGAGGACGTCGCCCGTGTAGCCGGGCGCGGCCATGGCCACCCGGGTGCTCGTGCCCGTGCCGGCCGCGGCGGCGAGGGCGCCGACGCCGAGGGCGCCGAGGACGCTGCGGCGGGTGGGGCCGTCCTCGGGGCAGCCGCACGCCGTCGCCGTCGCGGAGCCGGCGGTCGCGTCGTCGCCGGAGCGGCGCGGCGCCGGGACCGGCCCGGGAGCGCGCCCGCGACGGGCGCGGAGCAGGTGCTGCGGATGGTGCTGGGGCATCGTCATCACCGGACCATGTGGGCGGGGGCGTCGAGGACGGTGGCGACGAGGTGGTGCAGCCGCCAGCCGAGCCACTCGTCGGTCGACCTCAGGGGCGAGGTCTCGGTCTTGCCGCAGAAGCCGAGGAGCGCGGTGCGCTCGCGGCCCTGCAGGGGGCGGAGCAGGAGGCTGCGGCCCAGCTCGTCGAAGAGGCCGCCGTAGGTGGCGGGCAGCTGGGCGGGCAGCAGCTGGCGCAGGGGCCGGAAGGTCAGCATGTTCGGCCACCAGCCGCCGGCCGCGAGGATCACCCGGTTCCAGCGGTAGAGCGTCGCGCTCGCCGACTGCCAGGCGACGGCGACGTCCGGGTAGCCGTTGGGGGCGGGCCAGGCCAGCGGCTGCTGGCCCATCTCGCGGCTCAGCCAGCTGAGGTGGCTGAGACCTGTGGTGCCCCGCGCGTCGGGCCCGACGCCGAGCAGGCGCAGCGCGGCGACGTAGCCCTCGAGCGGGCGCCGGGTCTTCGCCCCCGCCGAGGCCCAGAACTCCGGCGAGCGGAAGAGGAGCCGCAGGGTGGCGGCGACGTCGGTGCCGGTGCGGAGGTACTCCTGGGCCACCCGCTCCACGAGGGCGGACGGCGGCTCGTCGGAGACGAAGCGCACGCACAGCTTGCGCGCGAGGAAGCGGGCGGTCGAAGGGTGGACGGCGAGCCAGCGCAGGAGGGACAGCGCCTTCTCCTCGCCCGCGGCGGCGGAGTGGGCCTCCGTGCGCCAGCCCAGGACGGTGGCGGCTCCCGTGTCGTGGCGGTAGGCGTCGTAGCGGTACAGGCCGGTGGCGTCGTCCACGGTGAGGCCGGTGAGGACGCGCGCGGCGGCGCGGACGTCGAGCTCGGTGTAGCCCGCCGAGACGCCGAGCGTGTGCAGCTCCATGAGCTCGCGGGCGTAGTTCTCGTTGGGGTGCCAGCGCCCGGAGCTCGCGTTGTCGAGGTAGCGGAGCATGGCGGGGTGGCGCGCCGAGGCCACGAGCATGTCGCTGAAGCGCCCGAGCGCGTGGCGGCGGACGACCGTGGCGTCGTAGTCGTGGCGGTTGTCCCACACGTCGGAGGACGGGCACGTCACGTTGAGGTGGTTGGACCAGAAGTCGGCCATGACCTCGTGCAGCTGCCGGCGCCCCCACACGTAGCGGGCGAAGGTCAGCGAGCCGAGGTCCCACAGCAGCTCCCAGTCGCCCGCGGGCAGCTCCTGGCGGACGCGGGAGATCGACCAGCCGTGCCAGCGGTAGCGGCGGGCGAGGTCGTCGGCGACGGGGTCGGCGACCGCGTCAGGGGCCAGCTGCTCCTCCAGCCACGCCTCGGGACCGCGGGCGCGGACCTCCTCGAGGAGCTGGGGGGTGGCTCCCCACGTGGTCCGCTGGACGAGGTGGACGACGGACGCGCGGTCGGTGGGGAAGGGCTCCTCGGCGCGGATCTGGGCGAGCGCCCGGCGCTCGGGGCGGCCGGGGACGGCGGCCGGCAGGGCGGCCGGGGCGACGGCGCCCGT
>NZ_JABEMA010000007.1 GCF_013004605.1 Pseudokineococcus marinus | reverse complement strand
GGCGGCGAGCGCGACGAGGTCATCGGCGCTGGTGGCCGCGAGGGCCGGGTGCGTGGAGGCGACGACGGCGAGCCGTCCCCGGCGGGGCGGACGCCGACGCTGGCGCCGACGACGACCTGGACGCCGGCGCCCTCGAGGTGCACGGGCCGCGCCAGCTCCTGGACGACGCGCCGGGCGAGGTCCTCGAGGTCGCGCGCCGGCCCGGCGGCGGAGCAGAGGGCGGCGAACTCGTCGCCGCCGAGCCGCGCCACCACGTCCTCCGGGCCCAGGCAGCCGCGCAGCCGGCGGGCCACGTGCTGGAGCAGCTCGTCGCCGGCGGGGTGCCCGTGGGCGTCGTTGACGGCCTTAAACCCGTCGAGGTCGAGGTAGAGCAGGCCGAGCGCGCGCGCCCCGCCGCCCGCGACGGCCTCGAGCCGCTCGCGCAGCAGCAGGCGGTTGGGCAGGCCCGTGAGCGCGTCGTGCCGCGCCTGGTGGGAGAGCCGCTCCTCGGCCTCGCGCTGCGCCGTGACGTCCTCGACGAGGCAGACCACGTACGGGTCGCCCGCCGCGGGGCGCACGACGGCGGCCGACACCGACCCCCAGCGGCTCGTGCCGTCGGCGCGCAGCACCCGCCGCTCGCACCGCACGCGCTCGTCCGCGCCGGCGAGGAGGTCGCGGAGCGGGCCGTCCCGGTCGTCGGGGTGCAGGAGGTCGAGGAGGTCGCGGCCGAGGAGGTCCTCCTCGTGGCGGCCGGTCAGCGCGCACGCCGAGCGGTTGACCCGCAGGAGGCGGCCCGGCGCGGCGGGGTCGAGGGACGCGAGGAGCATCGCGGAGGGCGCGACCTCGAACCCGAGGCGGAACAGCTGCTCGGAGTCGGCGAGCCGGCGCTCGGCCTCCAGGCGCCCCGTGACGTCGGTGGCCACGCAGATGAACCCCGTGGGCGTGCCGGCGTCGTCGCGCACGGCGGTGGTCGTGAGCTGGACCTGCAGGGTCGAGGCGTCGGCGCGGCGGTAGGTCCAGCGCCGCGTCTCGTGCCGCCGGCTCCGGGCCACGGACACGAGCGCCTCGAGCGGCGCCGCGTCGTCGGGCAGCGCGAGGGCCCGGGTGCGCCGGGCGAGCTCGTCGGCGTCGTGCAGCTCGACGAGGGCGCGCCCGAGCAGCTGGTCGCGCCCGCACCCGAGCATCCGCTCGGCGCCCGCGTTGACGACGGTGACGAGCCCGGCGGCGTCGGCGCCGATGATCGACTGCTCCGTCGCGCCGTCGAGGACGCCGGCCAGGAGGTCGCGGGCACGGGCGAGCTCGGCGGCGGCCTCGCGCGCGGCCGACACGTCGACGTACGCGGCGACGGCGCCCGTGGGCGCGCCGTCGGCGTCCGGCGGCAGGGGGCGCGCGGCCACGGACAGCACCGCCGGCTCCCGACCGGGGCGCTGGACCCGCACGTCGACGCCGTCGACGCTCTCCCCGGCGAGCGCCCGCGCGACCGGGAGCTCAGCGGCGTCCAGGGGGCTGCCGTCGGGGCGGGAGAAGCGGAAGAGCTCCGACCAGGTGGCGAGCGGTCCCGGGACCGGACCGACGAGGGCCTCGGAGGCCGGGTTGCGGCGGACCGCCCGGCCCGCCGCGTCGTAGACGTCGAGGCCCGTGCCGGTGGCCGCGAAGACCGCCTCGAGCAGGGCGTGCTCGCGGCGGTGCGCGGCGAGGGCGTCCTCGCGCTCGTCGCGGTGGAGGGCGAGGACGAGGCTCAGCAGCGCCACGACGGCGATGAAGCACTGCGCCTGGACGACGGCCTCGGGCGTCGGCAGGTCGCCGAAGGGGCCCGAGCGCAGGAGCGTCGCGGCGATCACCACCGCGGCGGAGACGATGACGTGGCCGGCGACGGCCGTGGTCGAGCGGCGCAGGGCGTGCCACACGCTCACGGGCAGCAGGGCGAAGGGGAGCAGGTCGCCCGTGGCGAACCAGAAGACGTCGGCGTAGCTGGCCGCGAAGGCCAGGACCATGAGGGCGCGCTCACGCCGTCCGGCGGCGGTGTGCTCCCGCGGCCGGGGGCGGGCCAGCAGGCGCAGGGCGAGCGGCACGACGACGACCAGGCTGACGAGGTGGCGCACCCAGTACTGGGCCGCGGTGGTCGCGGCGCCGGCCACGTCGCCGGTGGCGCCCAGCACCACGGCGGCCAGGGCCAGCAGCGCCCCGGCGGCCCCGGCCGCGAGGGCCGCGGCCGCCGCGAACCACCAGAGGTCCCGGGTCCTGCGGAGGCCGGTGGCGCCGTCGCCCCCGGGCCGCCGCGCGTAGACCTCGACGACGGCGAGCGCCTGGGCGGCGTTGAGCACGCCGAGGACGAGCGACAGGTCGACGCGCATGCCGGTGGCGGCGATGACGACGCCGACGACGCCCGCGACGACGACGGCGCCGGGGAGGTAGCAGCGCGTGCCGCGCAGGACGGCGAGGGCGACGACGGCCACGCCCGCCGCGGGCCAGACGAGCGAGAGCTCGCTGTCCGCGGGGCGGGTCAGGCGGCCGAGGACGGACGCGGCGACGAGCGCCGCGAGGAGGAGCACGAGGGTGGAGGGCCGAGCGACGGCGCGGGTCGCCGCCCCGTCGCTCGCCGCGGTGGTCTCCACGGTGCCCATGGGTGCTCCTCGGCAGGAGGGCGCGGCGGCTTGAGCGCGCCGTCCCGGCCGGGGACCGGCCGGCGACCGGGGTGGTCGACCGGGTGCCGGTGCGGTCGCCCGCGCGACGGACCGGGATGCTGGGGCGATGGACCCGCTGGAGCCCTCCGCCGCCCGCGCGCAGCGGCGGGCGCTGGCGCGGGCCGTGCGGGAGGTGAGGTCGGCGCTGGTGCGCCTGCCCCTGCCCGACGCCGCCCGCCTGCCCGGCACGGTCGTCCTCCCGGGCGGTCGGCCCGTCCGGCTCCCCCTCACCCGTCACGAGCGGCGACGGGCGCTCGTGCGACGGGCGGCCGCCGTCGCGCTGCCGCTGGCGTCGCTGGCGGCGTCCTACCTCGTCGTCGTCCGGCGCCCCTCCGGCGGGGACGTCGTCGCGCGGATGACCCACCGCGAGGTGTCGCCGACGGCGGGCGCCGGGTCGGGCACCGACGTCCCCCCGCTGCCGTCGTCGGGCGGGACGTCGGCCGGGTCCCTGCCCCCCGTGGTGCTCGTGCACGGCCTCGGCATGTCCTCGCGCTCGATGGAGGGCCTCGTGCGCGGGCTCGGGCGCTCGACGCGCGCGCTCGCGCCGGACCTGCCCGGCTACGGCCGCAGCCCGCAGCCGCGGTTCGGGATGCTCGACGTCGAGCAGCTCGGCGACGCCGTCGCCGCGTGGATGCGGGCCCACGACGTCGGCCCGGCGGTGCTCGTGGGCCACTCGCTCGGCGCGCAGGTGGCGGGCGAGGTCGCGCTGCGCGCCCCCGACCTCGTGCTGCGGCTCGTCGCCGTCGCCCCCACGGGCGACCCGGAGCGCCCCCGCGTGCGCGAGCTCGCCGGACGGCTGGCGCAGGACGCCCTGCGGGAGAGCCCCGGCCTGTGGGTCGTCGCTGCCCTGGACTACGTGCGGGCCGGTCCGGGCCAGATGGTCGCCCTCATGCGCCGCGCGCTGCAGCGGGCCCGGCAGGAGCTCGACGACCGGCTCGAGGTGCCGCTGCTCGTCGTCCGCGGCGACCGGGACCCGGTGTGCCGGGCCGGGTGGTGCGAGGACGTGGCCTCCTCGGTGCCGGACGGGCGCTGCGCCGTCGTCCCCGGGGCGCACGGCGTCGCCTACGACGCCCCGCCGGAGCTCGTCGACCTCGTCCTGGACGAGGTGCGCGCCGCGGCGCGCTGACCCAGGGCGCGGACGGCCCGCCACGACCTGTTCGTCGGAGGTGACCGTGCACGGTCACCTCCGACGAACAGGTCCTCCGGGGGCGGCGGTCTCGTCAGCCCGCGAGCACCGCCCACCCGTGCGGCGGCAGGACGACGCGGTCGCCGTCGAGCCGCGCGCCGTCGCCGGCGAGGACCTCGCGGGCGCCGGGGGCCTCGAGCGCCACCTCCTCGTCCTCCAGCGACAGGGCCAGCAGCAGGCGCTCGCCACCGCCGGACGGGTCCTCCGAGGCGACGACGAGGCGCCGGTTCTCCACCGAGACCACCGACGGGCGCGCGGCGTGGAGCCAGCGGTGGCGCCGACGCAGCGCGACGAGCTCCTGGTGGCGGTGGAAGACGGGCAGGCCGACCGGCGAGAGCTCCTCGGGCGCAGCGGGGAAGGACGGGCGGACGTCGTCGTCGCCGCCCTCGCGGTCCTCCTTGACGCCGCGGTAGGCGTGCTCGTCGCCGTAGTAGACCGACGGCGTCCCGCCCACCCCGAGGAGGACGACGAGGGCGTGCGCGAGGTGGCGGTCGTCGTCGAGGCGGCTGGCGATGCGCGTGACGTCGTGGTTGCCGACGAAGGTCTGCGGCGTGAAGGCCTCGAGGAACTCGGCGTGCCGGCCGAGGGCGTGGGAGAGCTCCCAGAGGTTGCCCTCGACGAGGCTCGACCACACCGCCTTCCACAGCTCGTACTGCGTGACGGCGTCGAGGTGGCCCTCGCGGACGACGCCCGCGTAGTCGCCGTGGATGACCTCGCCGAGCAGGTACGCGTCGGGGTGGCGCTCGCGCACCCGGTCGGCCACCTGGGCCCAGAACGCCGTCGGGACGGCGTACGCGGCGTCGAGGCGCCAGCCGTCCGCGCCGCGGTCGAGCCAGTGGGACATGACCTCGGCGACGTGGTCGACGACCGCCGGCGAGGAGTGGTCGAGCGCGACGAGGTGGTGGTGGCCCTCGAAGTCGTCGTAGTCCGGCTCGACGCCCGGCCGCCACCCGCCCTCGGGCCAGCGCAGGCGGAACCACGACGCCGTCGACGCCGAGGGACCCTGCTCGAGGACCTGCCGGAAGGCCCAGTGGTCGCGGCCCACGTGGTTGAAGACGCCGTCGAGCAGGACCCGCACGCCCTTCTCCCGCGCCGCGGAGAGCAGCGCGTCGAGGTCGGCGTCGTCACCGAGGCGGGGGTCGACGCGCCGGTGGTCGACGGTGTCGTACCCGTGCGTCTGCGAGGCGAAGACGGGCCCGAGCAGGAGGCCGTTGGCGCCGAGCGCGAGGAGGTGGTCGAGCCAGCCGACGAGGTGCGGCAGCCGGTGGACGACGGGCCCCTGGGGGTCGCCCTCCTTCTCCGCCCCCACGAAGCCGAGGGGGTAGACGTGCCAGAAGACGGCGTCCCGCACCCAGGCGGGACCCTCGACGCGCGCGGTGCTCATGGCCCCACCCTCCCGCACGGCGGGGGCGCCTCGCGCGCTCGCCGGACGGGCCCCCGGGAGGGCGAGTCGTCGCTGGTCCGCCCCCGGGCGTCAGCCGGTGGCGCCCTGGTCGGCGTGCTCGTACGACGTCGGCGCGGAGGAGAGCAGGTGGCGCGCGGCCGCCCCGATGACGGCGCTGTACGTCGGGTAGGCGTACTCGACCCGGGCGAGGGTGGCGACGTCGACGCCCGCGGCCATCGCCGTCGTCACCGCCTGCACCACCTCGACGGCGCTCTCGCCGACGGCGTGCGCCCCCAGCAGCTGCTCGCGCCGGCTGTCGGCGACGAGCTTGAGGAAGCCGCGGGTGCGGTCGTCGATGACGGGGCGCTCCATCTGCGCGAAGGGCACGAGCGCGACGACGCAGCCCGGGTCGCGCTCGCGGGCCTGCGCCTCGGTGAGGCCCACGTCGGCGTAGTCGGGGTCGGTGAAGCCGCCCGCGGGGAGCAGCTCGTGGCGGCGGCTGCGGCGCGGCCCGAGGACGGCGTTGACGGCGGCGTCCTCGGCCTCGCGGTGCGCCGCCTGCACGAGCATCGACTCCTGGTTGGCGTCGCCGACGGCGTAGACGTGCTCGACGTTGGTCCGCAGGTGCTCGTCCACGGGGATGCCGCGGCCGGTGTGCTCGACGCCGGCGGCCTCGAGGCCGAGGCAGTCGAGGGAGGCCGGCCAGCCGGTGCTCATGAGCACGGCGTCGAAGACCTCGGAGCGCTCCTCCCCGCCGTCGTGCTCGCCGTCGGTCCAGGTGAGACGCACGCCGTCGCCGTCGCGCTCGAGGGAGGAGACGCCCGCGAGGCCCGTGCGCACCCGCACGCCCTGCTCGACGAAGGCGCGGTGGACGGCCGCGGAGACGTCGGCGTCGGTCTGGGCGAGGATCCGCGGCGCCACCTCCAGCAGCGTGACCTCGCTGCCGAGGGCGTCGAAGACCGTGACGAGCTGCGCGCCCGTGTTGCCCGCCCCGATGACGGCGAGGCGCCGGGGCACGGCGGGCAGGTCGAGCACCTCCTCGGGCAGGACGGCGAGCTCCGCGCCCGGGACCGGCAGGCGCCGCGACCGCCCGCCGACCGCGACGACGACCGACCGGGCCCGCAGCCGGCGTCCCGAGCCCTCGAGCTCGACCTCGTGCGGGCCGGTGAAGCGGGCCCGCCCCTCGAGGACGAGGTCGACGCCGGCGGCGGCGAGCTTCTCCGGCTCGGCCTTGGCCTCCTGCACCCGCTCGATCGTCGCCCGCACCCGCGCGACCGTCCGCCCCCAGTCGACGGGCTGCTCGGTGACCGCGAGGCCGTAGTCGCCGGCCTGGCGCACCTCGCGCACGAGGCGCGCCGTCTTCGCGAGCACGCGCGTCGGCACGCAGCCGGTGTTGACGCACGTGCCCCCGGTGCGCCGCGCCTCGACGAGCGCCGTCCGGGCGCCCAGCCCCGCCGCCCGCAGCGCGGCGGCGGTGCCGGCGGGTCCGCCGCCGATGACGAGGACGTCGTAGGGCTCGGGCTCGGCACCGGTCGTCGCGCTCACGGGCGCCATGCTCGCCCGGCGGACGGCGCCCTGCTCGGTGACCGGACGTCCGCGAGGCCGTGCGGCGGCTCAAGGCGGCGCTCGGCGCCGTCGATGCCCGCGGCATGACCCCGGCGGCAGGAGCTCCCCCGTCGGGTGGGCGGCCGACGGGCGTGCTCACCCGGCTGCCCCTGCCCGTGCAGGTGCTGCTCATGCTCACCGCGACCGTCGTGGTGGTCCTCGGCGTCATGGCCGCGGTGCGCGCCGCGGGTGTCGAGGTGCCGCACCCCGTGGTGCAGGTCGCTGCCTGGTGCGTCGCCATGGGGCTGCGCGTCGACGGCGTCCAGCGCCTGCTCGGCGGCCCCGACCTCGACCGGCGCTCGACGACGCGGATGGTCCTGGGGGCCGCGGCGGTCGCCGCTGGACTCGTCGCGGGCGGCCTGCTCGTCCTCGTGCCGCAGGGCTGCGCCCTCGTGGTCGCGGTGAGCACCCAGTGGGACCGGCGGCCCTCGCTCGTGCGGGCGGCCGTGATGACCGGGGGGCTCACCGGGCTGGGGGCGGCGGCCGCCGCCACCGGGCTGGCCCCCCAGGTCGTCACCGGGGCGCTCGGGTGGGTGGTCCTGGGGGTCTCGGTGCTCCTCGGCCTCGGGCTCGCCGTCAACCTCGTCGTGCTGGCGCGCCAGCGGGCGCAGGCGGACGCGTCGCTGGACGAGGCGCGCCGCGCCCAGCACGCCGAGCTCCAGCACGCCGCCGACCACGACGCGCTCACCGGCGTGCTCGGCCGGCGGGGCTTCGGACGCCGGCTCCTCGAGCAGGGCCTCGTGGCAGAGGGCACCACCGGCCTGGTCCTCGACCTCGACGGCTTCAAGCCCGTCAACGACAGGCACGGCCACTCCGTCGGCGACGAGGTGCTCGTCGTCGTCGCCGAGCGGTTCCGCGCCGTCCTGCCCGCGGGGGCGCTGCTGGCGCGCACCGGCGGCGACGAGTTCGCGGCCGTCGTGCCCGAGGTGCCCGATGCCGCGGCGGCCGAGGCCCTCGCCCGGCGCCTCGAGCGCTGCCTCGACGCGCCCGTCCCGGCCCTCGGGGTGGAGGTGGTGCTCGGGGTCAGCGCCGGCGCCGCCTGGGCCGACGGCCCGGCGTCCGCCGTCGACCTCCTCGTCCGGGCGGACGCGGCGATGTACGAGGCCAAGGGCCGGCGGCGCGCAGGACGCCCCTCAGCGGTCGGCGACCTGCACCCAGGCCCCGGCGTCCCCCGGCAGGACGCCGCCGTCGACCTGAGCTGAGGCCACGAGCACCCGCGCGCCCGCCGGCAGCGCGACGGGCTCGGCGCCGAGGTTGACCCAGCACTGCACGTCGGTGCCCTCGCGGGCCAGCGCCAGGACGTCGGGCGACGGCGTCGGCAGCCACCGCATCGGCCCGGCGGGCGCGAGGTGCTCGCGGCGCAGGGCGAGGAGCCGCCGGTAGAGGGAGAGGGTCGAGGTCGGGTCGCCGTCCTGGGCCGCCGCCGTCAGCGCCGCCCACCCGGCGGGCTGCGGCAGGTGCGGCTCCGCGGCGGGCGAGCCGTCGGCGCGCGTCGGCGGCGAGAAGCCGAAGGGCGGCGCGTCGCCCGACCACGGCAGGGGCACCCGCGACCCGTCGCGGCCCGGGTCGGTGCCGCCCGACCGCCAGAAGATGGGGTCGGAGCGGCGCTCGGCCGGGACGTCCTCGACCTCCTCGAGGCCCAGCTCCTCGCCGAGGTAGACGTAGAGGACGCCGGGCAGCGCCGCCGTCAGCACGACGGCGGCGCGGGCGCGGCGCCGTCCGAGGTCCAGGTCGGGCACCTCGGTGGGCCAGCGGGCCCGCTCGGTCTCGTTCGTGCCCTTCTCGGGGAACTGGGTGCGCGCGTACCGCGTGGCCTGGCGGACGACGTCGTGGTTCGTCAGCACCCAGGCGCACGGCGCGCCCGTCAGCTCGGCCATGGCGAGCGAGCGGTCGACGACGTCGCGCCACGGCCGGGCCCGGAACGCCACGTGCAGGGGCTCGAACTCGAAGGCGGTGTGCAGCTCGTCGGGGCGCAGGTAGAGCGGCAGCCGCTCGGCGCGCCGGGCGGGCCACGCCTCGGCGACGAAGACCCGCGGCGGGTCGTAGGAGTCGGCGAGCGCCCGCCACTCGCGCCAGACGTCGTGGACCTCGTCCTGGTCCCAGCCCGGGTGCTCCTCGGTGCGCCGGTCGCGGCCCGCGGCGTCGGGCAGGCCGGGCGCCTTGACGAGGCCGTGCGCGACGTCGACGCGGAACCCGTCGACCCCGCGGTCGAACCAGAAGCGCAGGACGTCGAGCATCTCGTCGGCGACCTCGCGGTTCGACCAGTCGAGGTCGGGCTGCTCGGGCGCGAACATGTGGAGGTACCAGTCGCCCGGCTCGCCGGTGGCCGGGTCGGTCGTCCGGGTCCACGCCGGGCCGCGGAAGCAGCTCTCCCAGTCGTTGGGCGGCTCGGCGCCGTCCGCCCCGCGCCCGGGCCGGAAGAGGTAGCGCGCGCGGGCGGTCTCGTCGCCGGCGAGGGCCGCGCGGAACCACGCGTGCTGGTCGCTCGTGTGGTTGGGGACGACGTCGAGCAGCACCCGCATGCCGAGCGCGTGCGCCTCGCGGACCAGCGCCTCGGCGTCCTCCAGCGAGCCGTACCGCGGGTCGAGCCTTCGGTAGTCGGCGACGTCGTACCCGGCGTCGACCATCGGCGAGGCGTACCAGGGGTTGACCCACACGGCGTCGACGCCGAGGTCGCGCAGGTGCGGCAGCCGGGAGCGCAGCCCCGCCACGTCGCCGACCCCGTCGCCGTCGCCGTCGGCGAAGGACCGCAGCACCACCTGGTAGACGACGGCCGTCCGCCACCACGCGCGCCCGGCGTCGGCGGGCACGTCGAGGGGCGCGACGCCGTCGAGGGCCGGGTCGGCGGGGTCCGGCTCGGGGGTGCGCGCGTCCGTGCTGCGCGGCTCGAGGGGGCGCTGGGTCACGGGCGCCATCGTCACCCAGGCGCCGCGCGGCCTCGACGGCACCTCGGCGGCGTGCTCGCGGTCCGGCAGCGCTCCGGGTGGAACAGGAGGAGGCCCGGCGTCGCTGGCCGACCCGTGACCACGACGACGACCCCGTCCGACCTCGGCGCCCGATGGGCCGGCGACCCCGGCGCCGACCGCGCGCCCACGCCCGTCCGCACGCCCCCCGAGGGCGCGCACGCGCTCGTCGTCGGGGCGACGGGCATCACCGGCTCGGCGCTCGTGCGCCAGCTGCTCGACGCCGGGTGGCGGACGACGGGGCTCTCGCGCCGCCGCCCCGCCGACGACCGCGCGGCGCACGTCGCCGCCGACCTCACCTCGCGCGCCTCGCTCGAGGAGGCGCTGGCCGACCTGCGGCCGACCCACGTGTTCGTCGGCGCCTGGGCCCGGCAGGACACCGAGGCGGAGAACATCCGCGTCAACGGCGGGATGGTGCGCGACCTCCTGGCCGTGCTCGGCCCGCAGGGCTCGGTGCGGCACGTCGCGCTCGTCACCGGGCTCAAGCACTACCTCGGCCCCTTCGAGGCCTACGGCCAGGGCGAGATGCCGGACACGCCCTTCCTCGAGGACGCCGAGCGCCTCCCGGTCGACAACTTCTACTACGCGCAGGAGGACGAGCTCTTCGCCGCGGCCGACGCCCACGAGTTCACCTGGAGCGTCCACCGCTCGCACACCGTCGTCGGCCACGCCGTCGGGAACGCCATGAACATGGCGGCGACGCTCGGCGCGTACGCCGGGATCCAGCGCCGGCTCGGGCGCCCGTTCGTCTTCCCCGGCTCCCGGGCGCAGTGGGACGGCGTCGTCGACGTCACCGACGCCGACCTCCTCGCCGACCACCAGCTGTGGGCGGCGACGACGCCCGCGGCCGCGGACACGGCCTTCAACGTCGTCGACGGCGACGTCGTCCGCTGGCGCCGCCTGTGGCCCCGGCTCGCCGAGCACCTCGGCGTCGAGCCGCAGGGCCCCCGTGACGAGCCGCAGCCGCTCGAGGAGCAGATGGCGGGGGCCGAGGGCGTGTGGGCCGACCTCGTCGCCGAGCACGGCCTCGCGGAGCCCGACCTGGCGCGCGTCGCCTCCTGGTGGCACACCGACGCCGACCTGGGGCGCCCCTTCGAGGTCGTCGCCGACATGACCCGCAGCCGCCTCCTGGGCTACACGGGCTGGGTGAGCACCGAGCGGGCGCTGCTGCGCCAGGTCGACGCCTACCGCGCGGAGCGCCTCGTCCCCTGAGCTCCGCGCCCCCGGCGCGAAGGAGACGTCACCTTCGCGTCTGGGAGCCCGCCCGGCGTGAAGGGGGCGTCACCTTCGCCGAGGGGCGACCCCGGGCGGGCGGGACGACAGCGCCCGGGTGACGATCGGGCCGTGCCCCTCCTGCCCGCCCCGCCGACCGACCGGGACGGCGTCGTCGCCTACGTCGCCGAGCACCTGTCCCACCTCACGTGCGACGAGCCGGCCGCGTACGGGACGTCGAGCGTCCGCGGCGGGCAGGTCGCGGCGGACGCGGCGCTCGCCGCGCTCGACCTCACCGGGTACGCGCGGCGGCGCAGCGTCGTCGCCCCCGAGAGCGGTCGCGGCGCCACCCGGCTGAGCCCGTACATCCGCCACGGGCTGCTCCCGCTGCCCGACGTGTGGGACGCCGCCGCGGACGCCCCGGCCAAGGACCGCCAGCGCTTCCGCGACGAGCTGCAGTGGCAGGAGTACAGCCGCCACCTCTACGCCCGGGTGGGCCGCGAGCTGCGCGAGCCGCTGCGCGCCGGCTCGCCCGTCCCCGCGCCGGGCGCCCCGCCCGCCGACGCGGGCCTGCAGCGCGACCCCTGGCCCGAGCGGATGGCGTGCATAGCCGCGACGACGGGCGAGCTCCACGAGCAGGGCTGGCTCGTCAACCAGACCCGCATGTGGATGGCCTCCCAGTGGGCCGTGCGCGCCGGCGCGGACTGGCGGGACGGCCGCGACGAGATGTACCGCCACCTGCTCGACGGCTCGCCCTTCGCCAACGGCCTCGGCTGGCAGTGGACCGCCGGCACGGCCACGGGGAAGGTCTACGGCTTCAGCCGCTGGCAGGTGGAGAAGCGGGCCCCGCAGCTGTGCCGCTCGTGCGCGCTGCGCGACGCGTGCCCGGTGCAGGACTGGCCGGAGGCGCAGTCGGGCGCGCGCCTCGAGGGCCCGCCCGGCCTGTCCGGTGGCCCCACCGACGCCGGCCCACGGCGCCCCGAGGTCACCGGCGAGCCCGAGGCGGTGTGGCTCACGGCCGAGTCGCTCGGCGACGCCGACCCCGCGCTCGCCGCCCACCCGGACCTGCCGGCCGTCTTCGTCCTCGACGAGCCGCTGCTCGCGCGCCTGCGGCTGTCGGGCAAGCGCCTGGTGTTCCTCCTCGAGACCCTCGCCGAGCTGGGCGCGCAGGTGCACCTCGGCGACCCCGTCGAGGAGCTGGCGGGGCGCCCGCTCGCGACGACGTGGACCTTCACGCCCGGCTGGAAGCGCCGGTCGGCGCGCCTCGACGTCGTCGCGCTCCACCCGTGGCCGTGGCTGCGCCGCCCCGGCTCCGGGTCGCTGCGCTCCTTCTCGGCCTGGGTGCGGTCCGCACCCGGCCGCGGGTGAGGCGCCCGGTGGCGCCGTGAGCCGCAGCACGAGCCGCAGCGGGCGGGGGTCGGCGCGCGACGCCCTGCCCACGAAGCCCTGCGCGGCGTGCGGGCGCACCATCACCTGGCGCAAGGCGTGGGAGCGCGACTGGGACGACGTCCGCTACTGCTCCCAGCGCTGCCGCCGCTCCGGGGCGGACCCGGTGGGGCGCGACCTCGAGGCGGCCGTCCTGCGCCTGCTCGACGCGCGGGCGCCCGGGGCGACGATCTGCCCCTCGGAGGCCGCGCGCGCCGTCGGCGGGGAGGACTGGCGCCCGCTCATGGAGCCCGCGCGCGCCGCCGCCCGCCGCCTGGCCGCCGCCGGCGAGGTGGAGGTGACCCAGCGCGGGTCCGTCGTCGACCCCTCGACGGCGCGGGGGCCGGTGCGGCTGCGCCGCGCGGTCCGTCCCTGAGGGCTCCCCCGCCGGCTGGTGGTGCCGGCGTGCCTCGGAGGCCTCAGCCGTCGGCGCCCGGCGCCGCGCCGGCCGCGGTGTCGTCGGCGGGCGAGAGGCCGTGGTGCCGGTAGAGGGCCAGGACGTCGTCGGGCCCCACGTGCTCGACGTCGCCCGCGACGGGGGAGGCCTCGACGGCCGCGGCCGTGACGGCGAGGTGCAGGCGCGCGCCCTCGGTGCGGGCGCCGACCAGCGGCACGAGGCGCTGGCCGTCGGGCAGGGCGACGAGCGCCAGCTCGGCGCGGCCGGTGTGGTCGTCCTCGAAGACGGCGGTCACCGGCCCGACCTCGCGGCCGTCGACGTCGACGGCCGTCGTGGCGTCGTCGGGGGCGTCGTCGAGGGCCGCGTCGGCGGTCTCGTCGGCCGCCGGGGTGGCGACCTCGTCACGGCCCCCGGTGGGCGGTGGCGCCACGGTGCCTCCTCGTCTCGCGCGTGCGCGCCTGCGGCGCTGCCCCCCGTCCGGGCGACGCCCGGCGCTCGATCATCACCGCCGACGGGCGGGGGCGCGCGCGGGGGAGGACGATCGGCACCCGGAGCACGCAGCCACCCCGACGCGGTCGGGCGACGGCGCGCGGGCCGAGGTGACAGGAGCCCAGCACCCCGAGGAGGACCGGTGGTCGACGGCGAGCCGGCGGGCGAGCGCGCGGGGGCCACCCGCCGCCGCCCCGGACTCTCGCGCGCCGCCGTCCTCGACGCCGCGCTCGAGCTCGTCGACCGCGGCGGCCTCGCCCAGCTCTCGATGCGCCGTCTGGGCGCCTCGCTGCAGGTCGAGGCGATGGCGATCTACCGGTACGTGCGCAGCCGGGACGCGCTGCTCGACGGCCTCGTCGACCGCGTGATGGACCAGCTCTACGCCGACCCGGCCGTCCTCCTGCAGGAGGGCGACGACTGGGCGGACTTCCTGCGCCGCGTCGCCGACGGGGTCCGGCGGGTCGCCCGCCAGCACCCGCAGCTCTTCCCGCTCATCGCCACGCGCCCGCCCGCGGCGCCCTGGGTGCGCCCCCCGCTGCGGAGCCTGCGCTGGGTCGAGGGCTTCCTCACCGGTCTGCAGTCCCGCGGCTTCTCCGAGGACGGGGCCATCTACGCCTACCGCGCCTTCGCGTCCTTCCTCGTCGGCCACCTGCTGCTCGAGGTGTCGGCGAAGGGCGTGGACCCGGTGCCGGCGGAGCCGACGGGCCCGCCGCCGCCCGACGTCGACCTCTCGGCCTACCCCGAGCTGCAGCGGCTCGCGCCCCGCCTGGCCGTCGAGGACCTCGACGAGGAGTTCTCGCACGGGCTCGAGGACCTGCTCGAGCGCATCGGGGAGCGGGCTCGGCTCGCGCGCCCGTGAGGGCCGGTCTACCGTCCTTCGAGACAGGGTCCATACGGCGTAAACACGTCCGCGGTCCGCCGCGGGGAGCAGGAGCCCGACATGAGCGAGAAGTCGCCCGAGCGCAGCACGTCGTCGACGAGCACCACCACCTCCGCGCAGGGTGCGGCCTCGCCCAGCGCCCTCGTCACGAGCCAGGGCCGCACCTCCATCGCCGACAGCGTCGTCGCGAAGATCGCCGGCCTCGCGGCCAAGGAGGTCACGGGCGTCCACGCGCTCGGCGGCGGCGCGGCCCGCGCCATCGGCAGCATCCGGGAGCGCATCCCGGGCGGCCGCACCAACCACAGCCAGGGCGTGGGGGTCGAGGTCGGCGAGCGCGAGGCCGCCGTCGACATCGACCTCATCGCCGAGTACGGCGTCGCCATCGCGGACCTCGCGGCCGGCGTCCGGCGCAACGTCATCGCCTCCGTGGAGCGCATGACGGGGCTGAAGGTGACCGAGGTCAACATCGACGTCAACGACGTCCACCTCCCGCAGGAGGACGACGCCGACGACGCCGACGCCGAGCCCGCCCCCTCGCGGGTCCAGTGAGCTCCGCCCCGGGCGCCCCCGACCCCGAGCGCGACGTCGCGGAGGTCGTGCGCGACGCCGTGGTCGCGGCGCCCGGGGTCGTCTCCCTGCACGCCGGCCCCTTCGGCGAGGTGGGCACGTACCTGCCCGGTCGCCGGGTCGCGGGCGTGCGCATCTCCGAGGACGAGGTGGAGGTCCACGTCGTCGCCGCCCTCGGGCAGCCGGTGGCCGTCACGTCCGCCGCCGTCATGACGGCGCTGGCGGACCTCCCCGCGTGGACGGGACTGGCCGACCGGCCGGCCCACGTCGTCGTCGAGGACGTCGCCGACCCCGCCGAGGCGGCCCAGGCGGCTCTGCCCGCCGGTCCCAGCTCCTGAGCCGGGCCCACGCGCCCCACGCACCGCACCCGTCCGGGCCACCGGTCGGGCCACCGCACCACGGGCCCTCCAGGCCCCCCACCCTCTCGGAGTCGCCATGTCCCCCGCCGTGACGGGCCTGCTCGTCGGCCTCCTCCTCGCCCTGGTCGCCGCCCTCGGCGGCTTCGGCTACTTCCTCCTCGCCGTCGTGCTGGGCGCCGTCGGCTGGGTCGTCGGCGCGGCCGTCGACGGCAAGCTCGACCTGGCCGCCGTGGTGCGCGGCCGCGGTCGTGGCTGAGGCCCCGGCCGCCGCGGGAGCCTCCACCGGCCAGCCGCCGTCCGGGCCCGGTCCCGACGACGGCGCCGACCGCGGCCACCTCGTCGTGGCCGACCGGGTCCTCCAGCGCATCGCCGTCGTCGCGGCGCGCGAGGTCGAGGGCGTCGCGCCCGACGACGGCGGCTCCGGCCCCCTGGGTCGGCTCTTCAGCTCGGGCTACCCCGCGGTGGAGGTCGACCAGGCCGGCTCGCGCGTCCGGGTCCAGGTCGACGTGGCCACGCTGTGGCCGCGCCCGGCCGCCCAGGTCGCCGGCGGGGTCCGCGACGCCGTGGCGCGCCGGCTCGGCGAGCTCGCGGGCGTGCGCGTCGACGCCGTCACCGTCACCGTCCGCGACGTCGTCCGACGTCGTCCCCGGCAGCAGCAGGAGGCGAGGGCCCGATGAGCGGCACGACGCAGCAGACGCGCCCCCAGCAGCCCCGTCAGCAGCCCTCCCAGCAGCAGGGGGGTGCCGGCGGCGGGCGCGAGCCGATGCGCGCCGCGCCCGAGCGGACCGGGTCGGGGGCGGTGCCGGTCGTCGGCGTCCTCCTCGCCCTGTGCCTGCTCGCCCTCGCGGTCGCGCTCGTGCAGCACGCGCTCGTGGCGCTCGGCGTCATCGGCGGGCCGGCCTGGCCGCAGGTGCTCGTCGAGGGCGTCCGCGGCACGGCGCCCGCCACGTGGATGGTGCCGGTGGGTGTCGTCCTGGCCCTCGTGGGGCTGTGGCTCGCGCTCCGCGTCGCTCTCGGGCGCCGCACGCGCTCGGAGATCCGCCTCCGCTCCCGCACCGCGGTGTCGGTGGAGCCGCGCGACCTGGCGCGCCTGGCCTCCAGCGCGGCCCGCGACGTCGACGGCGTCCTCGGCGCCCGCTCGTCGGCCGACCGCCGCAAGGTCGTCGTCCGCGTGCAGACGACGGGCGAGGGGTCGGTGCCCGGTGCCGTCCAGCAGGCGGTCGCCGAACGCCTGCGGGCGGTCGAGCGCCAGCCGTCCGTCAAGGTCCGCGTCGAGGGGGGTGACCGGTGATCAAGCGCAGCGTCCTCGGCGTCGACCGCCTCGCCGCCTTCGTCGCGGGGCTCCTGCTCCTCGTCCTCGGCGTCGGCATGGTGCTCTGGTGGGGCGGCTGGCTCTCCTCGCTGTGGCCCCGCGCCCCCCAGGAGCTGACGCTCCAGACGGCGACCGACGCCTTCGAGGCGTCGTGGTGGTCGGGCGCCGCCCTCGGCGCGGGCGTCGTCCTGGGCCTCCTCGCCCTGTGGTGGCTCCTCGCGCACCGCACGCACCGCGGCGTGGGCCCGGTCCGCCTGGAGGGCTCCGGCTCCTCCGGCGAGCTGCTCCTCGACGGGTCGGCCGCGGCGTCCGCCGCGTCGGGCGCCCTCGAGGACGTCCCGGGGGTCCGGGCGGCCCGCGGCAAGCTCGTCCGCGACCGGGGGAAGCTCGTCGTCGAGCTGTCCGCCGTGGTCGAGCCCACCGCCGACCTCGAGCGGGTGGTCGAGGGCTCGGAGGCGGCGCTCGCCGACCTCGGCGCCGTCCTCGGGCGGCCCGACGTCCTCGCCCGCGTGCGCCTCGACGTCGCCCGCTCCGGCCCTGGAGGGGGGACGCTCGTGGAGACCATCGACGACTGGACTCAGACGTTGACGGCGGGCCCGCTGCTCGCCATCGCGGCGGCGGCGATCGCCGTCCTGCTCGTCCTCATCATCGTGTTCCGGGTCCACGCCTTCCTGGCGCTGATCCTCGTCAGCCTGGTGACGGCGTTCGCCACCGGCATCCCGCCGCAGTTCCTCATCTCGTCCCTGACGGCGGCGTTCGGCTCGACGCTCGCGAGCGTCGCCCTCCTCGTCGGGCTCGGGGCGATGCTCGGGCGCCTGGTCGAGGTGAGCGGCGGCGCCCAGTCGCTGGCCGACAGCCTCATCGGCCGCTTCGGCGAGCAGCGCGCACCGCTGGCGCTCGGCATCACCTCGCTCGTCTTCGGCTTCCCGATCTTCTTCGACGCCGGGCTCGTCGTGCTGCTGCCCATCGTCTTCACGGTGGCGCGCCGCCTCGGCGGCGGCGTGCTGCGCTACGCGCTCCCGGCGGCCGGCGCCTTCTCGGCCATGCACGTCCTCGTGCCGCCGCACCCCGGGCCCGTGGCCGCGACCGCGCTCATCGGGGCGAACGTCGGCCTCGTGCTCCTGATCGGGCTGGTCGTCGCCATCCCGACGTGGTTCCTGTCGAGCTACGTCTTCGGCCTGTGGATCGGCAAGCGGGTGGTCCTCCCGGTGCCGAGCATCCTCGGCGAGGCGAGCGACGAGGCGGAGGCGAACCCCCCGTCGCCCGGCACCGTCGTCGGGCTCCTGCTGCTGCCGCTCGTGCTGATCTTCCTCGAGACGGGCCTCAACACCCTGGCCACCTCGGGCGTCGTCGACAGCGGCGCCACCTGGGTCGCGGTGCTCCGCGTCTTCGGCTCCACGCCCGTGGCGCTGCTCCTCACCGTCCTGCTCGCGAGCCTCGTCCTCGGCACCCGCCGCGGTCGCCCGAAGGAGGACGTCGAGGAGCTGCTCAACTCGGCCCTCGGCCCCGTCTGCGCGATCATCCTCATCACCGGCGCCGGCGGGATGTTCGGCGGCGTCCTGCGCACCTCCGGCATCGGCGACGCCCTCTCGGACACCCTCACCGACGTCGGCCTGCCCGTCGTCGTGGCGGCCTTCGTCATCGCGACGCTGCTCCGCGTCGCCCAGGGCTCGGCCACCGTCGCGCTGACGACGGCCGCGGCCCTGGTGCAGCCGGCGGTGGCCGCCGGCGACTACAGCGCCGTGCAGCTCGTCGGCGTCGTCATCGCCCTCGCGGCCGGCTCGGTCGTCCTCAGCCACGTCAACGACTCGGGGTTCTGGCTCGTGGGCCGCTTCCTCGAGATGGACGTCAAGACGACGCTGAAGACGTGGACGGTGCTCGAGACCCTGCTCGGCCTCGTCGCCTTCGCGCTCGCGGCGGTCGTCTTCGTCATCGGCTAGCGCCCGCCGTCGTCGTCAGGGCGCCGGGGGGCTCAGGACTCGAGCGCGGCGTCCAGGGTGATCTCCACGCCGGTGAGCGCCTTGCTCACGGGGCAGCCGGCCTTGGCCTTCTGCGCCGCGTTCTCGAAGCCCGTGGCGTCGAGGCCCTCGACCTCGCCGCGGACGGTGAGGACGATGCCGGTGAGCCGGAAGCCGCCCCCGGTCTCGTCCGGACCGAGCGAGACGTCGGCCTTGACCTCGAGGCTCTGCGGCGTGCCGCCGGCCTCGGCGATGAAGGCGGACAGCTGCATCGCGTAGCAGGCGGAGTGGGCCGCGGCGATGAGCTCCTCGGGGCTCGTCGTGCCTCCGGCGTCGTCGGCCGCGCGCTTGGGGAAGGAGACGTCGTACGTGCCGACCTTCGAGCTGGACAGCTCGACCTGGCCGGAGCCGTCCTGCAGGCCGCCGTTCCAGGCGGTGCGAGCGGTGCGCGTGGGCATGGGACCTCCGAGGGGGCGGGCGCCGGATGCTCCGGCGCCGGTCGCGGTGACGTGCACGAGCGGCAACACCCTCGTCGCCCCCGGCGCTTCCCGCTCGCCGGAGGTCCACCCGGTCGGGGGGCGCCGCTCGGTGCCCGTGAGCGCCGGCGCACCGGCCCGCCGCCTACTGCAGCGCCGAGGTGAGGCTGGCGAGGTCCTCGACGACGCGGTGGCGCCGGGGGCGGGCCGCCCACTCCTCCTCGGTGAGCAGGTGGCTGACCTCGCGGCGGCCCTCCTCGGAGTCGCGCACGGCCGCGGTCGGCCCGTCGCCGCGGACGACGAGCGAGAGCTCGAGGTCCAGCTCGAAGGACCGGATGTCCATGTTGGCGGAGCCGAGCATCACCACGTCGTCGTCCACGGTGATGTGCTTGGCGTGCAGCACCGTCGGGGCGGGGTACAGCCAGATCCTCACCCCGGCCGAGAGCAGCGCCTCGTAGTAGGAGCGCTGCGCCGCGGTGGTGATCGCCTTGTCGGCGATCTCGCCGGTGAAGAGCTCGACCTCGACGCCGCTCATCGCCGCGGACGTCACGGCGTGCAGGAGCGACTCGTCGGGCACGAAGTACGGCGTCGTGATGCCCACGCGCCGCTGCGCGCCGCTGACGAGCGCCGTCGTCATCCGCAGGGCGCTCTGGCGGTCCAGGCCGGGGCCGCTCGGCACGACCTGGACGAGGTCGTCACCGCGGGGAGCGGGCGGCCGGTCGGCGAGCGGCGGCGGCTCGCCCGCCTCGCTGCGCCAGTCCGCGGCGAAGACGGCCTCGACCGCGGCGACGGCCGGCCCCTCGAGGTGCACGAGGACGTCCTGCCAGCGCAGGCCCTTCCGCCGGTTCGAGCGCTTCTCGTAGCCCGGGTCGATGAGGTTCATCGACCCGACGACGGCGACCTCGTGGTCGACGACGACGACCTTGCGGTGGTTGCGCAGGTCGGGGCGCTGGTAGCGGCCGCGCAGCGGCTGCACGGGCAGGCTGTAGCGCCAGTCGACGCCGGCCTCGTCGAGGGCGCGCCGGGCCGCCTCCCACCCGGGGTACGGCAGGCTCCCGAGGTGGTCGGCGAGCACCCGCACCTGCACGCCGCGGCGGCGCGCGCGCACGACGGCGTCGAGCACCGGTCGCGTCGTGTCGTCGAGGGCCAGCGTGTAGAAGGCGACGTGGAGGGTCTCCCGGGCGCCGTCGACGACGCGGGCCAGGTGGTCGATCTGGTCCTCGATGCCGAGGACGACCTCCACGCGCCCACCGCGCAGCAGCGGTGAGGCCCCCAGCGTGCCCATGAGCCGCGAGAGGCCGCCGAGCCACTCCGGCTCGGGGTCGTGGACGACGAGCTCGTCGAGCTCGGCCGCCCCGCGGGCGAAGCGCTCGCTGGCCCGCGCCTGGTGCTCGCGGCGCTCCTCGGGCAGCCGGGCCCGCCCGAGGACGAGGTAGACCAGCCCGCCCACGACCGGCAGGAAGAAGATCGCCATGAGCCAGGCGAGCCCCGAGGTGGGCAGGCGGCCGCGGGGCACGGTGAGCAGGGCCAGCACCCGGATGACGAGGTCGACGACGAGGAGGACCGCCCCGACCTGGGCGGGCAGCTGGAACAGCTCGGCGAGCACGAGACCCCCTCGGGCGGACGGCGAGGTGCCGCCCGGAGGAGGACACGGTGCCCGACGCGGGTGGTCGCCGCCCGTCCGCGCCCTGGACGGGCGCTGGGCGTCCCGGTCGCCCCGGTCGGGGCTGCGGGGTGCCGGCGCGGCCGCCCCCGGGGGAGGATCAGCCCGCGCCCGGAGCAGCCCGGAACCGCCCTGGGCCGGCCGACCTGGGGTCCGTGCCCCGCACCGGGCGGTCCGCCGTCGTCGCGCGTCGCGTCGTCGCCCGTCTCGTCGACCTCCGGAGCCGTCCGTGCCGCTGCCCGAGCCCGTGGTGCCCGAGCGCGTGGTGCCCGCCGTCCTCCGCGCCGTCCGCGCTGCGGCGCCCTACGCGACCGCCGAGGCCGCGCGGGCGGAGGTGCGCGCCCTCGACGTGCGGCCGCACGCCTACGGGCCGCCACGGCGGCTGCGTCGCGGCGTCACGACCACGGCGTCGCGCGTCGACGGCGTCCCCGTCCACACCGTGGCGCCCACGGACGGGCCACCCCGCGTGCGGGTGCTCTACGCGCACGGCGGCGGCTGGGTGCACGAGATCAGCCGGTGGCACTGGTCGCTCGTCACCCAGATGGCCGCCGAGGCGCACGCGGCCGTCACCGTGCCGATCTACCCGCTGCTGCCGCACGGCAGCGCGCGGGAGGCCGTCGACATCGCCGCGGGGCTGGTCGAGCGCCTGTCCGCCGCGGGGGACGAGGTCGTCCTGGCGGGCGACTCGGCGGGCGGCCAGATCGCCCTGTCGACGGCCCTGCTCCTGCGCGACCGGGGCCTCCGGGACCTGCGGACGGTGCTCGTGTCCCCGGCGCTCGACCTCACCGTCTCGAACCCGCGGATCCCCGACGTCGCGCCGTCCGACCCCTGGCTCGGCGTGGAGGGCGTGCGCTGGCTGGCGCAGGCCTGGGCGGGCGACCTGCGGCTGCGCGACCCGCGCGTCAGCCCGCTGGAGGGCGACATGGCCGGGCTCGGGCCGATGCTCCTGCTGACGGGGACCCGCGACATCCTCAACCCCGACGCCCACCTGCTGGCGGAGAGGGCGCGCGCGGCGGGCGTCGACGTCACCCTCCTCGAGCACGAGGGCGGGCTGCACGTCTTCCCCCTCCTGCCGACCCGCAGCGGCGCGCGGGCCCGTCGCCGGATCGTCGAGACGCTGCGCGGCTGACGCCGCCGGGGCGCGCTGCACCGGCGTCGTGCGTCGTCGAGATGGAGGCTGTCGTCACCAGCCGGGCCTCCCGGTGACCACAGGCTCCACCTCGCCGGGCGCGGGCGGGTCAACGCCGTCGCGGGAACCCGCGCTGGCGCGCCACCTCGTAGAGCGCGACGCCCGCGGACGCGGCGGCGTTGAGCGAGGACGCCGCGCCGCCGATGGGGATGGCCGCGACGTGGTCGCAGGCGCGCCGCCATGCGGCGCTCATGCCCGTGGCCTCCGTGCCGACGACGAGGACGACGGGGCCGGTGAGGTCGAGGGCGTCGAGGTCGGCGCCGCGGTCGTCGTCGGGAGCGGCCTCGTCGGTGCCGACGACGCGCAGCGGGACGCCGCGCTCGCGGTGGCGCGCCACCCACGCCAGCACGTCCGCCGGCGCGGGCGCCGCGACGACGGGCAGCGCCAGCGCCGAGCCCGTCGACGCCCGCAGCGCCCGGGAGTCCGTGGGGTCCGCGGCCCGCCCGCAGACGACGACGCCGTCCGCCCCGAGCGCGTCCGCCGAGCGCACGGCCGACCCGAGGTTGCCGGGGCTCGCCGGCCGGTCGAGCACGAGGACGAGCGCGTCGGGGCCCACGGGGATGCGGTCGAGGTCGTCGGGCGCCGTGCGCGCCACGAGGACGAGCTCGACGCCGTCCTCGCCCTCCTCGGCGTCCTTCTCCGAGAGGACGGCGAGCAGCTCCGGCGCCATGCGCGCCCGGACGGCGCCGGGGTCGGCGCGGTCCCACACGTCCTGCGCCCACGGGGACAGCCGCCGGTCCAGCGGCGCGAGGACGGCGGCCAGCGGCCACCCCCGCTCCAGGGCGACGGTGATGGGTCGCACGCCCTGGACGAGCATCTCCCCGGCGCGGTGGCGCTTCGAGCGGTTGCCGCGCAGCGCCTCCCACTGCTGGAAGCGCGCGTTGCGGGTCGTGATGCGCAGGACGTCGGCGGGCACGGGCGAAGGGTCCCAGACGGCGGGGCCCCCACGGAGGCGCGGGCGTCCCCGTCACTGGGCGTGCGACCCCGGCCGCGCGGTGCTGGGGTCGGGGCACCCGACCCGCGCGCACGGAAAGGACCCGCCATGCCGAAGCTGCTCGTCGCCCGCGACGACCGCACCGACGTCGAGATCTCCTACGAGGACCAGGGCACCGGCCGGCCGGTGGTGCTCGTGCACGGCTGGCCCCTGTCGGGCCGCTCGTGGGAGGCGCAGGTGCCCGCGCTCGTCGGCGCTGGCTACCGCGTCGTCACCTACGACCGCCGGGGCTTCGGCGACTCCTCCCGCCCGTGGCACGGGTACGACTACGACACCCTCGCCGCCGACCTCCACGCGCTGCTCGAGCACCTCGACCTGCGCGACGCCGCCCTCGTCGGCTTCTCCATGGGCGGCGGCGAGGTCGTGCGCTACCTCGCCCGGTACGGCACCGAGCGCGTGTCCCGAGCCGTGCTCGCCGCCGCCGTGCCGCCGTACCTGCTCCAGACGGACGACAACCCGGACGGCGGGCTGGACGAGGCGACGATCGGGCAGTTCGAGGAGGGGGTCGCGACCGACCGCCCGGCCTTCCTCGAGACCTTCGTCGAGAGCTTCTTCACCGCGGGCGACGAGGTCGTCGTCAGCGACGCCCAGCGGCGCTTCGCGTGGACCCTCGCGCAGGCGGCCTCGCCCCGGGCGACCCACGCGTGCATCGCCGCCTTCGGCCGCACCGACTTCCGCGACGACGTCCGCGCGCTCGACCTGCCGCTGCTCGTCGTCCACGGCGACAGCGACGCCGTCGTGCCCTTCGAGGTGAGCGGCGAGCGCACCGCCGAGATGGTCGAGGGCGCCGAGCTCGTCGTCATCGAGGGCGGCCCGCACGGGGTCAACGCCTCGCACCCGCGCGAGTTCAACCGCGCGCTGCTCGACTTCCTCGGCGGCGAGACGACGGCGGCGCGCGCGAGCTGACGAGGCCGGCCGCTCCCGACGCGAGGAGGGCCCCCGCCCCGACCGGTGCGGTCGGGGCGGGGGCCCTGTCGTCGTGGTGCTGGGTGGTGGTGCTCGCCCCGGCGGGGCGTCGGGTCAGCGGACCTGGACGGTCATGAACCCGTTGCGGTTGGCCTGGACGACGCGGATCTGCGTGCCCGTGCCGGCCACCTTGACGCTGTTCTGCGGGGCGGCCGGGTCGTAGTACGCCATGGGGTCGGAGTCGTCGAAGACCGAGACGGCCGGCCGCGACGGGACGTCGAGCGTCGTCATGCCCGCCGCGGTCTCGCGGTGGAGGCTGATCGGGTCCGTGGCCTCGGTGCCGAAGGTGGCGTCGAAGGTCTGGATCCGGTTGCGGGCCACCGTGCCGTCCGACCACCGCAGGGCGGCGGGCCGGGCGTCGACGGGCAGGGCCAGGCCCTCACCCGGGTGGCGCAGGGTCTGGTTGTTCGTGAAGGCGGTGTTCCAGTACGTCACGGACAGGCCGTTCTGGTACGGGAAGTGCTCGACGCGGTCGGGGGAGGAGAGCGGCCAGCCGAAGTTGTACGGGCCGGTGGCCAGGGTGCGGTCGTAGCCGACGTACTGGCGGTTCTCCGCGAGGTAGAAGCGGTCGTTGCCCGCGGCGTCGGGGCCGAGGTCGACGACGAGCGCCTGCGGCTTCTTCGTCGCGTGCTCGGCGACGCCGAGCTGGTGGGTCGACTTCTCACCGGCGCGGGCGACCTCGTAGTCGAGCCACCCGAGCTGCAGCTTCTCCCAGGCGCCCATGTGGTTCGGCACGGTGCCGATGGCGCCGTCGCCGTCGCCCAGCCACGAGCCGGAGCTCATGAGGGTCCAGAAGCCGGTGCCGTTCTCGCCGCCGCTGGTGTCGTAGAGGTCGGGCAGGCCGAGGTCGTGGGCGTACTCGTGCGCGAAGACGCCGAGGCCGCCGTTCTCCGGCTCCGTCGTGTAGTCGCGGATCCAGAAGCTGGACTCGCCGACCTGCACGCCGCCGAACTTGTTGAAGTCGGGGCCGTCGGTGCCGTAGCCGCGCTGGCCGACCGACCAGCGGTGCGCCCAGATCATCCACTCGGGGGCGCCGGCGGACTCGTCCTCGCCGGCGCGGACCGCCTGGAAGTGGTCGATGTAGCCGTCGGGCTCGTCGAAGACGCCGTCGCCGTCGTAGTCGTAGCGGTCCCACTGGTCGAAGGTCGCGAGGTACTCGTCGACCTCGGCCGGGGTCTTCCCCGTGGCGAGCTGGTCGGCGTACCAGGCGTCCGCGCTGTCCTGGATGAAGCGCGTCATGTCCGTCTGGCTCTCGGTCATGCCGTAGCTCGCGGAGCTGTAGGGCACCGTGACCCAGTCGCTGACGTCGCCCTCGACCGTGTAGCGGCCGCTGGAGAGCTCCTCGTAGACGCCCTTGAAGGAGTCGCCGCCGTCGCCGCGGGCGTCGAAGAACATGTCCATGAAGTGGTCGCGGCCGAGGTCGGCCTCCCAGTACGTCGAGTTGTCGACGCTGCGGTCCGGCTCGGGGATCTGGCCGGCCTCCGGCCCGGACGCCGGGGCGTCGGGGAAGCGCGGGTCGGCCTGGTCGCCGAACTCGACGAGGAAGGTGAGCAGCTGGTCGGTCTTCTGCGTGCCGTACTGCACCCACTGGCCGGGGGCGACGCGCACGGACTTCCCACCGCCGCGCTGCTGCGGCGTCGCCTCGCCCGAGAGGACCATCGAGACGGCCTCCTGCTGCAGGGCGCGCTGCTCGGCGACGACGGGGTCCGGCCGGTCGTCGACGCGCTCGGCGCCCTGCGGGGCGGGCGCGGCGGCGGGGGCGCCCGAGGCGGGGGCCGCGACGGCGGTGGACGAGACGGTGGTCGCGAGCAGGGCGGCTGCTGCCGCCCCGCCGACGACCGCGAGGGTGCTACGGCGCACGGGGGTCCTCCGGAGAAGGGGTCGTGGACGGGTCGTCCTGCGGCGGGGGTGCTGCGGGTGGGCAGCAGCATCCGTCCGTTTCGGGATGCTTCGTTCCCGCCGACGTGCTACCCGACCACACGATCGACGGTGTGTCGAGACCCCCCTCGCAGATCGGCGGCCGCCGGGGGCCGAGCCGGCCCGCCGTAGGCTCGGCCTGGCGCGGGCGCTCGTCGTCGTCCGCCGGGCGCTCGACATCGACGTCGCGGACCAGCGGTGTTCTGAGCCCACCAGGGCCTGCCGGTGGTCGCGGCGGTCGTCCTCGTGCTGGGCGTCCTGTCGATCCGGACCACCCTGGACACCGACGTCTCGACGGCGGTCGGTCTCGTCACCGCCGGACTGGCCTCGCCCCGCAGCAGGTGGTCCTGCCCGTGGTGCCTCAGAGCGTCTCGTCTCGGTCCTGGACCTCGATCCGCCGCTTCTCCGCGCGCAGCTGCTCGCGCTGCTCGAGTTTCGGGCCCAGGTCCTCCGCCAAGGCGGCTGACGCCTTCGACGCGAAGTCGGCCCAGTCCGAGGCGGCGCGATAACGGTCCTGGGAGAGCTCCTTCGCGTTGGCGAAGCCCATGCCGGCGTTGAGGGCACCTCCGACGACGAGGAGGAGCGCTACCGTCCCGCCGTCGAGTGCTTGCCTGTCGACGAGGACGCTGAGACCGGAGGCCCCCGCGAAGAAGCCGTAGACGAGCAGGTAGACGTCCTTCACCCGGCCGAAGACGCGCCAGAAGCCGCTGCTCCTCTTGCGGCGGGAGACGCGGGCGTCAGCTTCCACAGCCCAGCGAGCGAGCTCCTGGTCCGCCTGGGCGACGAGCCGGCCCTCACGCGGGAGGGACCGGTCGATGCTCTGCAGGAGATCCGTGATCGCCTGGTTGGTCTTCTGCTGCTTCCGGCGCTGTCGAGGCGCTGGTCTTCGTTCTTGCTGCGAGGCGGACACTTCTTGCTCCCGGAGAGTGCGGTGGATGCGTCAGAAACCGGCCTCGCGTCTTCTGCGCGCGCGTTCCGCCAGCCACCACTCGAGGTCCACGTCTCCCGTCACGATGTGGTAGGTCACCGTGTACTGCCACGTCGACCAGCCCCATCTGCCCGTCGTCTTCTGGAAGGGGACCGACTGGGTGCTCACGACCGTCGCCCGCACTCCGACGGGGTACTCGTAGAGGTGCTGCCCGAGCTCGTCGTCAGCGTCCAGCTGGACCGCCAGGCCGAGGCCCTGCACGGCGAGAGGCAGCACCTGGGCGGCGGCGACCGCCTGCGGGTTGCCGCTGGCCCTCAGGCCGTCGCTGACGTTCTTCGTGACCTTGGTGATCAGCTCTTCCCTGCGCGCCCAGTCCTTGCCGGCGTCCTCGTCCATGGCGGCGAAGGCGATCTTCAGGAGGCGCCCGTCCTCGACGTGCGCGTCGAAGACGGTGCCGCCGCCTTCGCCGAACTTCGACGTCTGACCGTTGTCGATGCTCAACGGTCTGGTGAGGATGGCCCTCGTGCTGGCCTCGTCGCCGGCCGTCACTGCGCCGACGAGGTAGAGCTCGTCGGCACCGGTCACGTCCTCGGTGTCGCGACAGGTGACGGAGTCGAGGGTGACGCGCATCCTGGGCACATCGGTCTCCTTCATGAAGAGGAGCTGGCCTGACGCCGGGCGCGACCAGGCCGTGATGATGTGAGGACTTCAAAGACTGCATCGACCGGGACGAGTGACGTGTCCTGCGCTTGGTGGGAGAAGCGTCGACCTGTCGTCACGCTCTGTCAATAGTCTCCTCACGTCGAGGAGCTGCAACGCCGGGCGGACGTCCGAACCGCTAGGACGCGGTCGTCACGCCCCCTCCGCGCTGCTCCCGGGGAGCTCGCGCAGCGGCGACGTCAGCGGGCCGCCTGCGTCCCCGGTGCTGACCGTCCCGGCCCGCTCGACGAGCACGGCGTGCACCTCCTCCTCGGCTCGCGGGCGGTGCGCGACGCCGAGCAGGACGACGAAGACGTCCTGCGGCCCGAGGACGACGTCGCGGTCGCGCAGCTCAGTCGTCAGCCGGCCGCTGAGCACGAGGAAGAACTCGTCGGTCTCGGGGTGGGTGGGCCGGACGAACTCGCCCTAGAGCCTCACGACTTTGACGTCGTGGTCGTCGACGGTCGCGAGCCGGTGCGGCGCCCAGTGCTCGGTGATGGCCGCGAGGGCGCCCGTGGTGCTGCGCACGCCGTCGCTCACGGCTCGAGGCTCGCAGCCCTCCGGCCGGTCGGCGAGACGGGTCGCGCCCGGCGCCCGCGGCCGAGGGCGAGGGTCAGGACGAGCGCGCCGACGGCCAGGGCCGCGCTCGTCGTCGTCAGCAGCGCCTCGCCCCGGGCGAGCAGCAGCCCGCCCGTCCACGCGCCGACGGCGATGCCCGCGTTGAAGGTCGCGTTGACGACGGCGGGGGCGGCGTCGGGCACGGCGGTCGCCCGCAGCGCCGAGAGCTGCAGGAGCGAGGGCAGCGCGCCGAAGGCGGCTCCCCAGGCGACGACGACGAGCGCCGTCGCGACGGGGGAGCCCGACGCGGGCGCGAGCGCCAGCAGGCACGCCGCGACGATCCCCACGGCCAGGCGCAGGGCGGCGACCGGGTGGCGGTCGCCCGTGGCACCGGCGGCGACGAGCCCGACGACGCCGGCCGCGCCGTACCCCAGCAGCACGAGGCTGACGAGCGCCGTCGGGACGCCGGCCTGCAGCACCAGCGGCGTGACGTAGGTGTAGGTCCCGTAGTGACCGACCATGAGCACGACCGTCACCCCGGCGACGAGCAGCAGGGCCGGCCGGCGCAGCTCTCCCAGCACCGAGGGGCGGGCGGGCGGCGCCCCCGAGGCGCGGGGCTGCGGGGCGTCCGCCGGGAGGACGAGGGCCGCCGCGACGGCGAGCCCGGCCAGGACGAGGGCCACGCCGGCGAAGGCCCACCGCCACCCGAGGGCCGTCCCGACGGCCGTCCCCAGCGGGACCCCGAGCGTGAGGGCCAGCGCGACGCCGCTGTTGACGAGGGCGACGGCCCGCCCCACCCGCCGGGGCGGCGTCACCGCGACCGCGACGGCGACGACGACGGAGAAGACGGCGGCGTGCGCCAGCCCGCAGAGCAGCCGGGCGGCCAGCGCCCACCGGTGGTCGTCGGTGAGGGCGACGGCGAGCGTGCCGACGGCGTAGAGCAGCGCGAGCCCGACGAGCACCCGCCGCTGCGGCCAGCGCGCGACGAGCGCCGTCACCGGCAGCGCCCCGACCGCCACGACGACGGCGTAGGCCGACACCCACGTGCCGATGGCCGCCTCGTCGACGCCGAAGTCCCGTGCCAGCTGGGGCAGGAGCCCGACCGGCAGCACCTCCGTGGTGACGGCCGCGAAGACCACGGCCGCCAGCAGCAGGAGCGTGCCGAGCGGGAGGCGGTCCGCCGTCCGGAGGGGCGCGCCCGTGGTGGGCGGGCCGGGCAGCGTCACCGCGGCACCGTACTGAGCCGCCGAGCGGCGTCCGGAGACCTGGTCGACGGCGGTGACCGTGCACGGTCACGAGCGTCGAACAGGTCCTCCGCGGCGGCCCTCGGGCGCGCCCGCCCGGACGGTCGCTGCTGCCCCGAGGTCGAGCCCCAGGCGGTCGCCGGGGCCGAGGGCTGCAGCACGGCCGGCGGGCAGCGCGACGACGGCGCCCGGCCACCCGTCGTCGGCGTCCTCGCCGCGCACGAGCACCACGCCACCCCGGGGTTCGAGGCCCGCCACCCTCAGCAGGACGGCGGCGGACTGGTCGTCCGCGGCGGGCACGAGGTCCTGCGGCGCCAGGTGCACGAGCGCGGCGTCGCCGGGCCGGACGCCGTCAGCGAGGCGGCTGGGGACGAGGCGGCCGTCGTCCGTGCGCAGCCCGCCGGCCTCGGCGGTGCCGCGCAGGACGGTGAGCCCGGACAGGCGCGCCGCGAAGGCGCTGCGGGGAGTCGCGAGGACGTCGGCGGCGGTCCCCGTCTCGACGACGCGGCCGTGCTCGAGGACGACGGCGCGGTCGGCGAGCGCGAGGACGTCGAGCGGGTCGTGCGTGACGAGGAGGGCGGAGCGGCCCTCCGCTCGCAGGACCTCGCGCAGCAGCTGGCGCAGCGCCGGGGCCGCGGCGACGTCGAGGGCGGCGAGCGGCTCGTCGAGGAGGAGCAGCCGCGGCTCCGCGGCGAGCGCCCGCGCGAGGGCGACCCGCTGGGCCTGCCCCCCGGAGAGCTGCGCGGGGCGGCGGTCGGCGAGGTCGCCGGCGCCGACCCGGTCGAGCCAGCGCCTCGCCGTCGTGCGGGCGTCGGTCCGGCCAGCCCCGCGGGCTCGTGGTGCGAAGGCGGCGTTCTCGAGGGCGGTGAGGTGGCCGAAGAGCAGCGGGTCCTGCGCGAGCAGCGCCGTGCGACGCCGGTGCGGCGGCACCCACGTGCGCGGGCGCCCGCCCTCCCCAGCGCCGTCGTCGCCGGCGTCGGCGAGGACGTCACCGTCGAGGACGACGCGCCCGCGGTCGGGGCGCAGCAGCCCGGCGACGAGGCCGAGCGCCGTCGACTTCCCCGCGCCGTTCGGGCCGAGGAGGGCGACGACCTCGCCCGGCGCGACGGCCAGCTCGACCTCGAGGTCGCGCGCGTCGACGCCGGCGTGCAGGTCGAGACCGGCCGCCTCGCAGGCGCTCACAGCGCCGGCCGCCCGCGCACGGCCACGACGACCACCGCGGCGACGACGACGAGGAGCAGCGCGAGCGCGACGGCGGCGTCCGGGTCGGTCTCGCGCTGCAGGTAGACCTCGAGGGGGAGCGTCCGCGTCGTCCCCTGCAGGCTGCCGGCGAAGGTCAGGGTGGCGCCGAACTCCCCGAGCGCTCGGGCGAAGGACAGCACCACCCCGGAGGCGAGCCCGGGCAGGACGACCGGCAGCGTCACGCGCCGCAGCACCGTCCAGGGGCCGGCGCCGAGGACGGCGGCGACCTCCTCGTGGCGGCGGCCGGCCGTCCGCAGCGCCCCCTCGAGGCTGACGACGAGGAAGGGCAGCGCGACGAAGGTCTGCGCGAGCACGACCGCCGCCGTGGTGAAGGCGATCGAGACGCCGAGCGCCTCGAGCTGCCCGCCGAGGAGGCCGCGCCGGCCGAAGGCGTGGAGCAGCGCGAGCCCGCCGACGACCGGGGGCAGGACGAGCGGCAGGAGCACGAGGGAGCGCAGCACCCGCAGCCCGGGCAGCGACGTGCGCGCGAGGACGAGCGCCATCGGCACCCCGAGCAGCACGCACAGCGCCGTCGCCGCGGCCGACGTGCGCAGGCTGAGGGCCAGCGCCGCGCGGGACGCCTCGCTCGACAGCAGCGCCGGGAGGTCGGCCCAGTCGACCTGCAGCACGAGCGCCGCGAGCGGCAGCAGCACGAGCAGGGCGCCGACCGCCGCGGGTGCGAGCACCCAGCGCGGCAGCTCGGCACCGGCACTCGCGGGACGCCGCGCCGCCCTGCGCGGGACCGGGCTCACGACCCGTCGGGCGCGCCGAAGCCGGCCTGCGCCAGCACCTCCCGCCCCTCGGGCCCGGTGAGGAGGTCGACGAAGGCCCGCGCGGCCGCGGGCTCGGCGGCGTCGTCGAGCACCGCGACGGGGTAGGTGTTCACGGCGCCGTCCGCCGCGGGCACCGCGACGGTGCGGACGGCGTCGCCCGCCCGGCGTGCGTCGGTGGCGTAGACGACGCCGGCGTCGGCCTGGCCGCTCGTCACCGCGCCGAGGACGTCGGTGACGGAGCCGGCCTCGCTGACCGGCGTCAGGGTCGTGCCCGTCAGCTGCTCGAGCCGTTCCGTCGCCGCGCCGCACGGCACCTGCGGCGCGCAGACGACGACGGCCAGGCCGGACCGCGCCAGGTCGGCGAAGGAGGCGACGCCGCCGGGGTCGTCGGGCGGCGTGACGACGGCCAGCGTGTTCGTCGCGAAGGGCACGGGGTCCGCGGCGAGCCCGGCGTCGACGACCCGCTGCATCGTGCGCTCGTCGGCCGTCGCGAGGACGTCCGCGGGCGCGCCCTGCTCGACCTGCGCGGCCAGGTCGGAGGAGCCAGCGAACGACGTCCGCACCGTGAGGCGGGGGTGCTCTTGCTCCATGACCGTCGCGAGCTCGCCGACGACCTCCGTGAGCGACGCCGCGGCGAAGACGGTGAGCGTGCCGTCGAGGCCGTCGGCGGCGGGGGCGGGCGCCGTCGCCCCGGCGGGCGCGGTGTCGGGCGGGGCGGCGTCGCCGCCGCCGCACGCGGCGAGCAGGAGGGCGGCGACGGCGACGACGCCTGCGGCCGTCCTCACGACGCGCCCCGCGGCGTCTCGACGACGACCGTCGTCGCCTTGACGACGGCGACCGCGACCGCTCCCGGCTCGAGCGCCAGCTCGCGGGCGGCATCGGCGCTCATGAGCGAGACGACGGCGTGCGGGCCGCACTGCACCTCGACCTGCGCCATGACGCCGTCGACGACGACGCGCGTCACGAGCCCGACGAAGCGGTTGCGCGCCGAGCGCGCGACGCCGGTCGGGTCGCTCGCCGGGGCGCCGGCGTGCTCGCGGGCGTGAGCGGCGAGGGCGGCGCCGTCGACGACGAGGCGACCGGCGACGTCCTTCCCCGCGTCGAGCGCACCCGTGTCGACCCAGCGGCGCACGGTGTCGTCGCTGACGCCGAGGAGATCGGCGGCGTCGCGGATCCGGAAGTGCGGCACGAAAACAAGATTACTGCCGTACATGCGGCCATGGGAGCGCGACCTCCGCCCGGTGCGCGCGTCACCGAGGAGAGGGGGCCAGTCCGGCGCTCTTCACAAGTCAGGGCAGACGTGCCAATCTCCGCGCGTCCCCACCCCCTCGAGCACAAGGACGTGAGCGTCGAGATGAAACGATCCATCGTGATGGTGCTGGCCACCGCCACCTCTGCGGTGATGGCGGCGACGATGACGACCGGCGTGGCGGCGCGTCCCGCGCAGGCTCCGGCCGAGGCGGCGCCTGCGGCACGGGGCGATGCCGCCCCGGCGGCCTCCACGCTCCTCGACACCGGCCTCGAGGACCCGCTGACGCACCCCGGCACCTTCGCCGAGCCGCCCGAGGAGGTCCGGCCCCGGACCCGCTGGTGGTGGGGCGAGACGCTCACGCCCGAGCGGACGCGGGCGGAGGTCGACTCGCTGCACGAGGCGGGCTTCGGCGGCTTCGAGGTCGCCTTCGACGCCGACGAGTGGGCGACCCAGGAGCAGCGCGACAACCTGCGGGTCGCCGTCGACCGGGCGAACGAGCTGGGCATGTCGGTGGACGTGACCCTCGGGGCCGCCTGGCCGATCCGCACGCCGAACACCGGCGCGGGGACGGGCCTGTCGCAGACCGAGCTCATCTACGGGCGCGCGGACGTCGCCGGCGGCTCGACGTTCGACGGCCCCCTGCCCCGGCCCTTCGACGACCCGGAGAACGAGAAGCAGGGCCGCGTCGTCGGCGTCTCCGCCGCGCGCGTCCTCGAGCGGCACGAGCCCGCCCGGCTCCTGCCCGAGGAGCAGCAGCCCCGCTTCGGCAACCCCATCGCGGGGCCGGAGCGCTCGACCGTCCTCGACCCGGACTCGCTCGTCGACCTCACCGACGAGGTCGAGGGCGACGCGCTCACGTGGACGGCGCCCGAGGGCGACTGGATCGTCTTCGCCTACTGGGCGCGCGACGCGGAGGAGTCGGTGATGAACCACTTCTACGCGGAGTCCGCCCGGGCCGCCGGCGAGTACCTCGTCGAGAACGAGATCGGGCCCGAGAACGTCGAGGCGCTGCGGCAGGCGGGCGGCGCACTCTTCGAGGACTCCCTCGAGCACAGCGCCGTCTCGCTCTACTGGTCGCCCGACATGGCCGAGCAGTTCAAGGAGCGCCGCGGGTACTCGCCCACGAAGTACCTGCCGCTCATGTACGAGCACGGCATGACGAACTACTGGGTGCCGGGGCCGGCGGACGAGCCCGTCCCCGACTTCGACACCCCGGACGCGGACGGCGAGAAGGTCCGCGACGACTACTACACGACCATCACCGACCTCTACGTCGACGCCCACATGCTCGCCTTCCAGGACTGGGCCGACGGGTTCGGGATGGACTTCAAGAACCAGGTGGCCTACGGCCTCCCGCTCGAGCCGGTGCGCAGCGCCCGCGAGCTGGCGCAGGACGGCGGCCGCGTCGAGAGCGAGTCCTTCAACTCGGGCGACCGCATCCCGTGGGACCAGGAGGACAACCCGCTCTGGCGCTACTCGCTGGACCACCAGCGCACGCTCGTCGGCGGAGCCCACCAGGGCGGGGCGACGCGCATCTCCACCGAGCTGGGAGCCCAGTACTTCAAGACCTACGAGTTCAACCTCGCGGACTACAAGGGCTTCATGGACAAGGAGTGGGCGGCCGGCATCACGCTGCCCTTCCTCCACGGCTACCAGTACGACACCGGCGAGGACCGCTGGCCCGGCACCACCCGCTTCGGCGACGTCACGGCGGAGAGCTGGAACGACGACTTCCCGCAGCACCAGCACTGGCCGGGGCTCACCGACTACTGGGCGCGCGGCACCTACGTCCTCGAGGCGGGCACCCCGCGCACGGACGTCGCCGTCTACCGCGACGGGTTCCTCACGACGACGGCCCGCGGTCGCAACCCGCTGCGCGACGAGTACGGCGCACCGCGGAAGCTGTACGACACGGCTCCCCTCGAGCGCGAGGGCTACAGCGTCCAGTACCTCGACCCGCAGGGGATCGTCGACGAGGCCGCCGGCCGCCGCGGCGTCCTCTTCCCGGGCAGCTCGTCCTACCGGGCGCTCGTGCTCGACACCGAGGACATCACCGAGGAGTCCGCTCAGGCGCTGGTGAGCCAGGCGCGGCGCGGCCTGCACGTCGTCGTCGTCGGCGACGCCCCGTCGCGCGCCAGCTCGCTCGAGGGTGGCGACGTGGCCGACCGCCGCGTCCGGCGCAACATGGACCGGCTGCTGGGCATGGACACCGTCATGCAGGTGGCCACGCCCGCCGAGGTCGCCTCCGCCCTCGAGGGCGCCGGCGTGGTCCCGCGCGTCGCGATGGACGACTCCCCCGTCCTCACCCAGGCGCGGCAGACCGCGGAGACGGACTACTACTACCTCTACAACCCGTCCACCGACGCCGTGGAGGTGACGCCGTCCTTCGCCTCCGTGGGCGCGCCGTCGACCATGGACCTCGCCGACGGGTCCATCACGCCGCTCGGCCAGTTCTCCCAGGCCGACGGGCGCACGACCGTCCCGCTGCGGCTCGACGGCCTCGGCAGCGCCGTCATCGCCTTCGACCGCGACGCCCAGCCCGGCCCCCACGTCACCTCGACCGACGAGGTGCTCGACGTGCGGGTCACCGGTGACGGCCTCGTCCTGCGCGCGACGAGGTCGGGCGTCCACGAGGTCGCCCTCGCCGACGGCAGCACGACGAGGGCCGTCGTCGACGAGCCGGCGGCGCCGTACGCCGGCATCGGGCCGCGCAGCTGGGACCTCTCGCTCGACCGCTCCGGCCCCGAGGGCGTGGAGGACGTCGCGCTCTCCCTGCCCAACGGCTTCCTGCAGGACTGGCGCGACATCGAGGGCCTGCAGGACGCCGCCGGCGTCGCGACCTACACGGGCACCTTCTCGGCGCCGTCCGAGCTCTTCGCCGAGGGCGCTGGGGCCTACCTCAGCCTCGGCGAGGTCCACGGCAGCGTGAAGGTGCGGCTGAACGGCGAGCTCGTGGCGCCGGACAGCGTCGCCGGCCGCCAGGTCGACGTCTCGTCCCTGCTCGTCGAGGGCGAGAACGAGCTGTCCATCGAGCTGGCGTCGACCCTGCGCAACGCCGTCACCGCGATCAACGGGACGAGCGCGCGCACGCAGGCGCAGGGCCTCCTCGGCCCCGTGCAGCTCATCCCGTACGCGAGCACCCCGCTGGGCTGAGCGCGCACGGAACGGCGGGCGGCCGCCCCACCCCGGACCCGGGGTAGGGCGGCCGTCCGCGTCCGGGAGCGTCCCGGGCCGCGGGGCACCGGTGTCCGTGGCGCTGCTGCACGACCTCCCGGACCTCGGCGTCCGGCCGTCCGCCTCGGTCGACGCCCTGGACGCGGCGCGCGAGGGACGCTGACCGGTGGCCGTCGTGCTCGACGCCTCGGCGGCGGTGCACAGGCTCCTCGGTGACGGGGACGCCCGTGCGCTCATGGCGACGGAGGTCCTCCACGTGCCCCACCTGGCGGACAGCGAGATGGCGGGCGTCCTGCGCCGGCACGTCTCGGCCGGGCGCCTCGCCGTCGACGACGGCCGGCGCGCCCTGGTCACGTGGGGTCGCGTGGGGGTGACGCGGCACCCCGCGGTGGGGCTGCTCGACCGGGTGTGGGAGCTGCGCGGGAACGTCAGCGCCTACGACGCCACGTACGTCGCGCTGGCGGAAGAGCTGGGGTGCGCCCTGGTCGCGGGAGACGCCCGCCTCGGCCGGGCCCCCGGCCTCCGGTGCGACGTGCTCGTCGTCCCGGGCTGACCGCCTGCGCCGGGCGGTCTACCGGTCCCTCCGCCGCCGCGGCACCAGCCGCACGCCCGGCAGCGGCGGGGCGGGGATGCGCGCGTCGCCGTGGCCCGCGACGACGCCGAAGCGGGCGCTGCGCTCCTCCCACTCCTCGCGAGCGGCCACGACCTCCTCGTGCGTGCGGGCGACGAGGTTCCACCACATGAGCAGGTCCTCGCGGAAGGGCTCGCCGCCGAGCAGGAGCACGCGCACGTCGCCGCGGGCCTCGAGCGCGAGCTCGGTGCGGCCGGTGCCGAGGTGCAGCAGGCCGGGGCGGGCGCCGTCCGGCAGCAGGGGTGCGCCGTCGACGTCGAGGTCGGCCGGGTCACCCGTCAGGAGCAGGAGGGCGTGCTCGTCGCGCGGGTCGAGCGGCAGCACCGTGGTGCCCGGGCGCAGCGCGACGTCGGCCGCGAGCGCGCGGGTGTGGACGAGCGCCGGGGACTCCGCGTCGCCGAGCCGCCCGACCATGACCGTGCTCGCCGACGCCGGCCCCCGTAGCACGGGCAGGTGGCGGTGCTGCTCGAAGCGCGGGGCCTGGTGGCGCACCTCGTCCGGCAGGGCGATCCACAGCTGGACGCCGGACAGCTCGGCGCCGTCGTCGGCGATCTCCGAGTGCGAGACGCCGTGCCCGGCGGTCATGAGGTCGAGCTCGCCGGGGCGCACGACGACGTCGCTGCCGGTGCTGTCGCGGTGGCGGATCGGGCCGGACAGCGGCCACGTGACGGTCTGCAGCCCGGTGTGGGGGTGGGGCAGGACGCGCATGGGCGCCGTCGACGGGCCGTACCGGTCGACGAAGCACCACGCGCCGACGGTCGGGACGTCGCGCTGGGGGAGTGTCCGCTCGACCTCCGTGCCCCGGACGCCGCCCAGCGGCACCTTGCGGGCGGTGAGGAGCTCGCGCCGCGGGCCCCCGGCCGCGCCCATCGGCTCGGCGGGCACCGCGTGCTCGGTGGGGCGGGTGTCGAGGTCGCTCACGACGTCCTCCTGCGGGGGTGGCCTGGCGTCCATGGTGGACGACGTCGCACCCGGGCACGAGGGGGCGAGTCGTCGCCTGTTCGCCCTTGGAGGGGGCGTCGAGGGGCGAGTCGTCGCCTGTTCGCCCTCGGAGGGGGCGTCGAGGGGGCGAGTCGTCGCCTGTTCGCCCCGGAGGTGGGCGCGGGGCGGGCGGCTGGAGACCCGCCCCGCGCGGTGACGCTCAGGCGCCGGTGGACTCCGCCTGCTCGGCGGCGGCGACCTGCTCGGCGCCGCTCGTCTGCTGCTGCGCGGCGGCCGCGGCGACGGCCTTGCGGCGCTGGGTGATGACGTGGGCGGCGGCCAGGCCGAAGAGCGGCAGCGCGACGGCGGCCATCCACGGCTTGTCGAGCTTGTGGCCCAGGGCGTGGTCGAGGGAGTAGCGGCCCGGGCCGGCGACGGCGAGGGCCGAGCCGACCGTCGCGAGGACGGCGTTGTACTCGAAGCCGCCGTCGGTCACCCAGAAGCCGGCGGGACCGTGCACGGTGCCGGCCGTCGTCATGGTGGCGGCGGCCGCAGCGCCGGCCGCCGGCGTCGCGAGGCCCAGCGCGAGGGCCGCGCCGCCGCCCGCCTCGCCGAGGCCCGCCATGAGGGCGCTGCGCTTGCCGGGGGCGAAGCCCATGGACTCCATGGCCCCGCCGGTGGCCTCGAGGCCGTAGCCGCCGAACCAGCCGAAGAGCTTCTGGGCGCCGTGGGCGAAGAGCGTGCCGCCGACGCCGGCGCGCAGCGCCAGGAGGCCGAGGTCGGTGCGCTTGCTGCGGTGGTGCGTCATGGGTTCTCCTCGCCGACGCGGCGACGTGCGCCGGTCGACCGTTCGTGGCCGCCGGCAGGCGGTCCGTGGTCGGTGTCGGCGACGTCGGTGGCGCCGCCGATGACGGTACGTCGATCTAGTTGAGCGCACAAGCAGCCGTCGCGGACGAGCGTCCGGAGCGTTGCTCCGCGAGGGGGCGGAGCGCCCGTCCGTCCCCGCGGAGCGTCGCTCCGCTCGCTGACCGCCGGGTGCGGCCACCGTCGCTCGCCGCCTGCCACGCTCGCACGCCCCGGCCGGCAGCGCCCGCCCGCGCCGGTCCGGCGACGTCGGCGCAGACTCGCCCGGTGAGCCCCGCCCGCCGCCCCCAGCCCGTCGCGCCCGGCCCCGGCCAGGAGTCCGTCTGGGACTACCCGCGCCCGCCCGCCCTCGTCCGCAGCGAGCGCCTCGTCGAGGTGCGCCTGTCCGACGACGGCCCCCTGCTCGCGACCACCCGCCGCGCCTGGCGCGTGCTCGAGACGAGCCACCCGCCGACCTGGTACGTGCCGCGCGAGGACGTCGCCGACGGCGTCCTCGCCCTCTCGGACGCCCCGGCGACGACGTGCGAGTGGAAGGGGCGGGCGACGTACTGGGACGTCGCCGAGCCCGGCGGCCGCGGGGAGCCGCGCCGCGCGGCCGCCTGGAGCTACGAGGACCCGACGTCGCGCTTCCGCGAGCTGGCGGGCGCCATCGCCTTCACGCCGTCGCAGGTCGTCGCGACGGTCGACGGCGAGCGCGTGCGCCCGCAGGAGGGCGGCTTCTACGGCGGCTGGGTGACGGACGACGTCGTCGGCCCCTTCAAGGGCGGCCCCGGCACCTGGGGCTGGTGACCCGGTCGGCCGCCCCCGCGCCGCCGGACGCGGCCGACGAGCGCTCAGGCCAGCAGCACCTCGCGGTCGCGCCGCAGGCGCACGTCGTCGGGGCGCCTGACGTCGGTGCCCGGCCCGCGCCCCGGCTCGGCCTTCTCGAAGACGACCCGGGCACCGGGGCCGGTGAGCTCCAGCGTGGCGAAGCCGTTGCCGAACATCGGCCCGGTGGTGGAGCGCCAGGTGACGCCGAGCGGCGCCGCGCCGACCGAGCGCCGCAGCAGGCGGCCGAGCAGCCGCGCCGGCGGCGTGTGCAGGAAGCGGAACATCGCGGGGAGGCCCTTCGGCAGCGCGTTGCGCAGCGGCGAGCTGACGACCTGCACGACGGGGGAGCGCACCCCGCGCTCGACGGGGTAGCGCAGCGGCGCGACGTAGCCGTGGTGGACGTCGCCCGAGAGCATGAGCACCGAGCTCGGCGCCCGCCCGAGCCGGCCGGCCGCGACGTCACCGAGCCGGTCGACCAGGCGGTGGAAGGAGGACTCGAAGGCGCCCCAGTGCTCGAGGTCCACCGCCTGGCGCAGGGCCTCGGCGTGCGGGCGGAAGCGCTCGCCCCACGCGCCGGCCGACGCCGTCTCGGCGTTCCAGAGCTCCACGTCGTGCAGCGCCGGCTCGAGCAGCACCGGCAGCGAGGCGGCGACGAGCAGGTGGTCGACGTCGCCGGTGAGGTGCTCCTCGACGTCGGCCCACTCCTGCTCGTCGAGCATCGAGCGGTGCTCCTCGGAGAGCACGCGGCCCGAGCGCGTGTCGACGACGACCAGGCGCGTCCGCCCGAGGTCGCGGACGTAGGACCACTCCGAGGTGCCGCCGCCGTCGATCTGCTCGTCCGCGGCGACGGCGAACTCCCGCAGTACCTCCGCCGCGTCGCCGTCGCGGCCGACCTCGCGCACCCGGGCCCACAGCTCGTCCTCCGCGAGCCGCGAGGGCATGAGGTTGCCCAGGTGCTGGTGCAGCCAGTAGGCCGCGTAGGCGCCGACGATGCGCTCGCGCCACCACGGCAGCCGCTGGACCTGCTCGCGCCACGTGCGCGAGGTGTTCCAGTCGTCGCGGACGTCGTGGTCGTCGAAGATCATCGCCGTCGGCGTGGTGGCGAGCAGCCAGCGCACCTCCGGGTCGGCCCAGCTCTCGCGGTACAGCCAGGTGTACTCCTCGAAGTCGCCGATCTCGCCCTGCGGGTCGGCGTCCCCGCGCTTGTCGCGGATGCGCTCGCGGAGGTAGGGCGACAGGCCCTCGTCGGCGTAGACCTGGTCGCCGAGGAGCAGGAGGAGGTCCGGCAGCTCCCGGCCGGCCTGGCACTCGGCGGACAGGGCGACGAGGGCGTCGACGCCGACGCCCTCGGGATGCTCGCGCACGGTGCGCGTGTACGGCGGCTCCATGGGCCGGTCCACGCGGCAGGAGCCGAGGGCGATGCGCAGCCGGGGGTCGCCCCCGGAGCTGCGGGTGGCGTCGCCGGGCGCCGGCAGCGGCCGCACGACCGGCCCCGGACGGTGGTCGTCGGGCCGCGGCCACGCCCGCTCGCCGTCGAGCTCGACGACGTAGGGCACCTGCCGGTCCGGCTCGAGGCCCTCGACGACGACGAGCGCGTAGTGGTGGCCGCCGACCGTCACGGTGCGGTCGCGGCCGACGGCGCCCCCGGCCCGGACGACGACCTCGCCCCGTCTCGCCGTCTCCACCCACACCGTCGCGCTCGTGCTGTCGACGTGGCGCAGCAGCGGGCCGAGCACGAGCGGCCCCTTGACCTGCGTGCCGGGTGGGGCGGCGTCCAGGGTGTCCGCGTCGTCGCCGTCCCCGTCCTCGTGGGGGACCGCCGGGTCGCTCGTCGTCACGCGCCGATGGTCGCAGGCGGCCCTGCGGTCGGCGCAGGGACCACCCGTCGGGGTGACCCGGGCCGCGCGGGGCGCGGCGGGGCGACGCACGCCCCGCGCGG